>JARGOJ010000020.1:0-2571 GCA_029210225.1 Planctomycetota bacterium | reverse complement strand
GCAAGCAATTGGAGACTACAGCCCTCGCCCTTGGATTAATCAAGATCCCAGCAGGTATGGGTTACACCTTCACTCACAAACATCGCGAGCAGGAAGAAGTCTATATTGTGATGGAGGGCAAAGGTCAGCTTCTCATCGATGGAGAGCTTCATGATTTATGTCGAGGCGACATTTTTCGCGTCGCTCCCGAAGCCCGGCGAGCCGTGAAAGCGGACGACGATGAATCACTTTTCGTCATTTGCGCAGGAGCAGTTCCCGGGGACTATCCAAAAGAGGAAAACGCCCGCTACCTCATCGACGACGGGGTCCCCTTCTTCGACGATGTTCCGCCTTGGTATGAAGGAGACCCGGAGGTCATTGCTAAGAATAAGAAGCTGCGGGAAAGGGTGGAGAAATCAAAGGCGAAGAAAGCCAAGAAGAACCAGTCCTAGCGATTCTTCTTACGCCCAAACCTTTGATTTGCGAGTGCTTTCTTCTTCGCCTTCCTGAGAGAATCCATTTCCTCTCGGGTCACTGGGGTGCTGTAAGCTAAATCCATGGTCTCTCGAAATTGTTTCTTGAGCCTGCCTTCACCCCAAAAGAACGCTTCACCTTGCCACAGGGGTATCTGTTGCTGTGTGTAGCTCTCCACAAGTGCGCTCCTGTGAGGCATGCTCACACCCAGAATGAGAACCGGAAGAATGCAAGTGACAAGCCCTAAACAGGCCAGGCTCACTCTTGATAGATAGCCATTTACAGCTCTCCTCTCAGCCTTTTCAAGGCGACGATGACCGAGCCCTGTCCAAGCGGCCCCAATAGCGAAGATAAGCAAAGCAAAGGCGGGCCAAAGCGCGATGGTGTTGAAAGGACCAACCCAGCTTGTGGCCAAGTAAAGGCCCACGACCGCGCTGACAAGAGCAGTCCGAAGTCGCTTCGACGAATAGACGGGGAGCGAGAACTTCTCCAGAACCCAACGGCGCAACAAGACCTGGTAGCTGGCGACAGCGTAGCCAATGATAATCAAGGTCTGACAGGTCACACCCAGGAAGTTCTCACCGCTTCGAAGGCCGAAGTCTCGCGCTGGATGGAAGCGCATTAACACAATCAAGAAGACCGCCGCCAACACGAAGCTTGGTAGGACAACTTGAAGAACATCTCCGAAGGTCCAACCTCGCGCCTTCATGTCTCCTGGCTCGGACTTGTAAAACTTAGAGCTAAACCAAGCTGCAAACATGAGCCCGAATGCGGCCAAGAGACAGAACCAAAGGAACAAGGATTCATAGACTGAGTGGTCCATTTTTCGCCCAAGATTCGGATCGAAACCGGGAGCTGACCACCCCCCTGATGGCATTGAAAAATAATCGAGCAAACCCAGGCGGCTTGAATCGTAATCGAGGCCTCCCACATCAGTGTTCTCTTGAAGCTTAGACATCTCATCGGAAAGGGCTCGGACAAGCTGCACGTCTCCCTGAGCCGTCGCGAAATCAAGCCAAGCTTTGTCAATGATATCAAGGCAAGCCCGAGCCAAAATCAATTCAATCAAGAAGGTGCTGTTGTCACCCCAACGCAAGGCAAACTGCCGTCCTACTCGGAGCGCTCTCAGCTTATCTGCATTTTTCAGGGGGCTCTCTTCGGCGCTCATGAGGGCGAGGATATTGAACATCTGTCGTAGATCGAGAAGGTTAGGCACATGGCAAGTAAACATCGCTGTGGCCCGATTAACGAGGCCCTCAATACCGCTGGTATTTTCCAAACGCGTGAGCCGCGCTTTCATTTGCTCGTCGACTCGAAAGCTGTATTCAGGATAGGTAAGAGAGGTCTCCAGATTGTCGAGGGCCTCGATAAGCAACGCTTCATCGCGAATCTTAACCTTGCTCCAGAGCGTCATTTCCTCGGGGCGCCTTCCAAGTCCATAGTGAACAGACGGCCAAATCGCCTTCTCAAATTTTGCCTGAGCCCCCATGGCCATGAAAATCCCATTCTTCGGGTCGAGATTCTGCGCCTCTTCACAGACTTGGATGTGCTTGTCGACCGCCTCTTTATAGACCGGCCAGCCTTCCTTATAGGCCGCTTCGTATTTCGTCCATTTCTTCGAATCTCTCTTCCGAAACTTCGGCTGCCCGAGATCTTTCGTAAAGGAATTCTGAGCCTCAGACTTCTCAGAAATTGAAGCGTGAAGCTTCTTCAAGCCCTCATTGGCGTGGAGCTTCTGCGCCTCTTCCAAGTCTTTAGAAGCCTTGAAATCGTTGTGCATCATCGTTCGCAAAGCGAAGACAGACCTTATGTCCTGGTCAACGTATGCGGTCGTGCCAGTAAGCAGCAAACCAATGCAAATGAAATAAACTCTTGGGGGAATGCCTTTACGATCCATGGGATCTCCGTTTCGTCTCGCCGATCAAGCCTGATCAAGCCGTTGTTTTGTCTGCCCAACGCGATTCAACCGCGAGCGTCGCGATAGCGTTCTTTGGGCATGTCTTCACTGCTTAAGCCTTTTTGCTGCCTCCACGTCTTCCGCGCCTTTTTAGGAGCCGATTGACTCGGTCTCCAAGAGGCGAAAAGCGTGATGGCCACGATCGCGCTGAGAGCTCCCAC
>JARGOJ010000019.1:23340-24340 GCA_029210225.1 Planctomycetota bacterium | reverse complement strand
ACTCCCGCTCCGTAACCTGCGCGCCCTCCCTCCAGTCACCAAGGAAACCATCAAGGTTCCATTCATCTGGGCCATGGCCATTATCGACGGCGCTCTCTTCAGCCTCATCGACCCTGAAAGCCTTTATCAATACGCTCTCAGGAGACCCAAGAATGGCTGAAATGGAACCTGATCTCATTGAAATCTTCAAAGAAGAGAGCCAAGAGCGCCTCAGCCACGCCGGGCGCCTCATCAATGAGATTCGCCACAACAAAAACCTCCCCGCTGCCCTCGAAGGAATCAATCGAGAACTCCACACCATTAAAGGCTCCGTTAAAATGATCGGCTTCTCCAAGCTGGGCACCTTTGTCCACGAAGTCGAAGGAATCACACCCCTCATTACCCGTAGCGGCGAAGTCGACACCAAGCTCCTTGACCTCCTCGAAGAAGCCTGCGATGAGATCGCCAACCACGTCGAACTCATCATTCAAGATGGCCAAGATAGAGCCCCCCAAGAACTCTCCGAAAAGATCCACTCCATCCTTCAAAACACTCACAAACAAGATGCCAAAAACCCTAAGGCTCAGTTCCCCGCGGATACGTCCTCCCTCGAACAAGCGACGCCCGAAGATCCTTCAGCTCCTGCTCCCCACAACAATCAATCGAGCACTGAGATTCACTGGTCAACACCGCTCCCCGATCCCAAAAACGGCGACGCAAACCAAGAGCGAAGCGAACCAGCAAACCGAGAGTCTCGCCGCGTCAAACGCCCAGAGCGCCCCTCAAAACGACGAGGCCTAGCATCGACCGAAGAGCTCGTCCGCGTGCGAAGCTCCAAGCTGTCCAGCCTCGACACCCTCGTCTCAGACCTCATCGACTCCCGACTCCGCTTCGACCATCATGAACGAGGCCTCAGCGACCTGCTCCGCAAAGTCGAAAGCCGCGAGATCGCCATCGAACTCTACCAACAATTCCACGAAGATCGACACCACCTCAACCTCATCGTCAAAGGACTCGACCA
>JARGOJ010000019.1:14137-23330 GCA_029210225.1 Planctomycetota bacterium | reverse complement strand
CTTCGATAGCATCGCCCGAACCGGAAGAGACCTCGCCAGGAAGTTCGGCAAAAAGGTTCGAATCCAAATCTCAGGCGAAAACACAGAACTCGACCGCGTCATCCTCGACGGCATCCGCGACCCCCTCGCCCACGTCATCCGCAACGTCATCGATCACGGCATCGAAATGCCCCGAGATAGACTCAAAGCAGGCAAGAAAGAAAAAGGCGTCGTTGAACTCGCCGCCTATCAAGACGGAGTCGCCGTCGTCATCCGCGTCGCCGATGACGGCGCCGGAGTCAACACCGAGAAGCTCAAGAAGAATGTCATAGAAAAAGGCCTCATCAGCGAAGAAGAAGTCGCCAAAATGTCCCACAAGGAATTGATCGACCTCGTCTTCATCCCCGGCCTCTCGACCCGCGCCCAAGCCACTGAAACCTCCGGTCGAGGCGTCGGCATGGATGTCGTTCGTCGCAACGTCGAAGCCCTCAAGGGCGAAGCTCATATCGATTCAAAGATCGGTAAGGGCACCATTATCGAACTCCGCGTTCCCCTCACCCTACTCGTCTCCCGGGTCCTCCTCACCAAGGTCGGTGACTCCATCTTTGCCTTCGCCACCGAATCTCTCGACAGCACTGAGAGCATGTACGTCCAAGATTACACCGAATACGCAGGCATGACCGTCTTCAAAGTTCGCGAGCGCCACGTCCCCATCATCTCTCTCAAAAAACTCTTGGATCTCCCCGAAGAAGAAGATAGAAATCCTCAACGCCGCCTCGTCGTCGTTCGTCACAAAGAAGACCTCCTCGCCCTTGAGATCGACGAGTTCGTCGGTGAGCGATCCGTGGTGATCAAGCCCCTCGGCTGGCCGCTCATCAACGTGCCAGCCATCTCCGGCGCCGTGCTCTTAGGCTCAGGAGAAATGGCCCTCACCCTCCACGTCCCCGGGCTCATAGAGCGCTTTTATCAAGGAGCCCCGAAGGGACAAACAAAGCGTCTCATCTCACGAGGACGGGAAAAACGGAAGATCATCCTTGTCGTTGACGACTCCAAGATCTACCGAAATATGGCGCGAAACTCCCTAGAATCCATGGGCTACGAAGTCCACATGGCGACGGACGGAGAAGACGGTTGGGAACAACTCAATCAGAACATCCCCGACCTGGTCCTCACCGATTACGAGATGCCCCGCCTCAACGGACTACAACTCACCCAGAGAATCAAAGAGTCCGAACATTACAAGCACGTCCCCGTCATTATCATTAGCACTCATAGCACCGACGAAGATAAAGAACGCGGCTTTCAAGTGGGAGCAAACGACTACCTGAGCAAGACCGAGTGGAACGACGACATCCTCAACCAAGCCATCCTCCGCCAAATCTATTGATGTCCAATGACCTCCGGCAAAGACTCGAAGGCGCCAGCGGCTTCGAAATCCCCGACCATCGCTGGAAACAACTCCACGAGAAATGTCTCGAAGCCTCAAACTTCACCGAGCAGCTCGCCCTCACCGCCGTTCCCAAAACAGATTGGTTCCGAAACGCCCCCTGGTATCAAGCCCTCGAAACCGAATTCTGCTCCCATCTAAAAACACAAGCCAAGCCTTGGGCTTGTTGGAGCGCAGGTTGCTCAACAGGAGAAGAATGCTACTCACTCGCGTTAATCCTCCACCGCTTCCTTCATCCAAAAAACGGCCAGCTCGAAATCCTAGGAACTGATTTCATCGAGAGCCGCCTCAACTTTGCCCGAGAAGGAAAATACTCCGCGCCAAAGTCAGAGTCCCCCCTCCACTCATACCGACCGTCCTTCGAAAGCTCTGAATCTTCCTGGCAAATCAAAGAGCTCCCATGCAAACCACAATTCCAACGCCATAACTTAGCCAGTGAAGCCTTCCCAAAACCAACGAAAGGCTTATGGGACCTCATCCTCTGCCGGAATGTTCTGATCTACCTAAGCAAAGAAAAACAACGGGAACTACTCAGACAGTTTCATAGCCTCCTCGCCCCAGAGGGCTGGCTCATGACTGGAGCCTCCGAGACCCTGCTTGAACATCAGGATTTATTCCAGGTCCGCTTCTGCGGCGAAGCCTTCTACTTCCAAAAGAGGTGAGGTCTTATTTTGCTCCTCTAGAAGCTTACCAACCCCATTCAAGACCAGAGGCGCCTGTACGCATTTTGTTTTGGTAAAGAGATACCTGGGACGTGATTTGGAAATACCTGGGACGCAAAGAAAACAACATACCATTCATGGCCTTGGAGGAAGCTGATCCCAGGTATCGAAATAACGATACCTGGGATCTCTATACCTATACAAAATCGCAACAACACGCTTTCGTCTCACAACGAAACAAAGCGAGAATTCCGCCATTGTCCTCCGGTTCATCGGTGGCGGATATATTGGGAGAGGTCATTGTCGAAAAAGGGGGAAAGCACTTTAGAACAGTGCTTGGAGGAGAATATTGTGATTCGACAAGCTTTTGGTTCACCCTTTGCTATCAGAAAGGGCAGAGCTATTCCTATCCAATCCCGATTTCCTCTTAGTAGGAAACGGAACCATGGAATCTTGCGTCTTGAACAAGATTCCGAATGAAAAACATCCCTTTTTCATCACTAACCCAGCACCCTAGCTGGGTTATATCTTTTTTTCTCAGTTAACTGGGGCGCCTTAACTTATTGAATGCTGCCGCTTTGTTGCTCAATCGTTGTCCATTTGGAGACGAGGAGAGCAAGGGGGAGCCAGGGCTCGTATTTCCGCTCTTCTCGCATGATCTGAACGAAGGCGTTGAAGTAGGTGTAGGTGTTCAAAATGACGCCTTTAAAAGAGACCTCGATGGCTTGTTTATCGACGACTTCTTTCTCATAGGCCGTCGCGACGTACTCAAAGTAATTGAACAGGGTGAAGAGTCGATCTCGTATCTCACGAGATTCTTCCGACTCCCCCAGGAGCACCTTCTTCGCCTCATCCTTATGAAATAGCTTCTTCTTCAGAACTTCGTCGGAGGCTTTCCAGTCAAAGTCGGAGAGGTCAGAGTATTTCTCTCTGAGGAACTTGATATGGCTCCGCGCCTGATCGTTCCACTCTTTGATCATGGTGATGGTTGTCTGGCGACGATTCCATTCATTGCCCGCTCGGGCTTCCTCGTTGTTCTCCAAAATCGCCTTATAGATAGCGAAGGACCCGATCGCAGTACCAATGGCACCCGCAGCCATGAAAGCCTGAAAAACTGTATTTGGATCAGCCATCGTTCCTCCTCATCGTTTCTTAGTCTGAAAGGAGAGTGCAAGTTTCAGTAAGGTTAGTGTTGCTAGGTTCTATTTTACGCGGCCAATGAAAAAGGGCTCTTGCAAATCTCTTTGCAAGAGCCCTTTGAATCTTAAAACCTGAGGACACTTGCTTGTGCCTTCGGTAGCGACAGGTAAATTCTTTTAGAACTCGCGCAAATTCCCAGAATTTAAGGCCCGCTGAATCTTTGCTTGACGCAGATATTTATGAGCGACTTTATCCTTGGGTTGAGCCAGAGTGACAAAGCTCAAGACTTGCTCGGCGTTCTTATAATCTCGAGAGAAGAAGGACACCCAACCAAGTAAAAAGCAAGCGTCGAGATCACGAGAGTTGTTCCTCACATGAGCTTGAAGCTTTTCTTTGTGAATCTCAAAAGTCGCCACATTCTTGTAGAGGCTTCGGAGGTCAATCTTTGCTTTATCCCAGGCTTCGGACTTGCTGTTCCCTCGAAGCACCTTGGCGCCTTGGGCATATTCCCCAAGGACAAAGTGACTGTGAGCGAGAAGAGCAGCGGCCGAAGCGCTTTGACGATCTTGCAAAAGAGCGGAGGAAAAGCTGTTTTGAGCCTTTCGATACTGCCTATTCTGCAGATAGTGAACACCAATGCGCTCGAGTTCACGAGCATTCAAAGCTGTTCGAGGCGCCTCATGGGAGATCGTTCGTGACGAGCGAGGCGCATCTTCCTTCTCAAAGCGCTTCTGAACTTTCTTCAGCGCCTCTTGAAGTTTCTCGTCATTCGTCTTTTTTGCTGGAGTCGGGGCCACTTTCGGCGCTGCCTTAGGATCAATTTTAGCTGATCCCGCTGGAGCTGCTTCAAGCTTTGCCTTACCGTCGGCCTTAGCTGCAGGCTTTGGCGCACTCTCAACGGGTCCAAAACGAACACCCTTTGGAGCCGACAAAGAGGCCACACCCTTGTATTTCAGAGGAGCCTTGGATTCCCAGGCGCCTCCAGTGAGGGCGGCTTTGATTTCTTTGTTGAGACGCGTCTCTAAGAATTGATCATAAGAGACAACACGCCACTTATATTTAGGTTGAAACTCCCCGAGAGTCTCGACATCGCTGTCCTCAACTTCAATGAGAACTCGACACTCGACATCCCAGTAGTCGCCGGTATCAAAAAGACGAGCGAGCACTGTCCGCCGTGTCTTCTCGAAAAGCGAGGTGTCTTGACTGAGCTCAGCCTCGATCACTCCCTGCTTATACGACGCCTGGCGGATGACCGCGTAGCGATTGACGATGTGATAGGTCGTATTGTAAACACGACTGTAGTTGCCAAAGGCAACGGGGAAGGTCACGGTGCTAATTGAGCTATTTTTCCGTACGTTTGGGTAGGAATTCCCACATCCAACGACGGCTACAGCAACACCGATGAGCAGCCAATTCCGCATAGCCCCTCATCCTCCTCTTTATTCTAGTTCACACAATGGGCGACCTTTTGTGTCAACAAGCATTTCGGCGAGTTCCCTTCGAGACCATTACTGCAAAGGGAACTTCTGATTCTTCGATCCTAGAGCAGATCCACACTTTCTTCAACATCTCTTTTGCTGACTTTGGCACAAAGAGTGTTATAGTTTGAATCAGCGCAAGTGTTTTCTATCATCGCCAAGGAAACACGGTCCCCGTCACCCTGAACAAACTCGATATCAAAAGACGGCTTCACCATTTTATGAACCAAGAGTGACAAACTCACACTCAAAGTCATACCCGGTGAAAAAACGCTTCTCGGAGCAAGGCCCATGAACGCCGAATCACTTAAGGCGGCATTCGCCGCAGAACCCTACGAACTCCTCGAAAAAATCGGTGAAGGTGGCTACGGCGAAGTCTGGTCAGCCCGAAGAAGAACCACCGAAAGCGGCTTAGACGCCCTCGATCTCGACGACGATTTCGATGGCCCCCTCGAAGCTCCCCAAAGCCTCAAAAAAATAAATATCCCCTCCAAAGTCGCCATAAAAATCCTTAAAGACTCCGAAGCGGTCCTCGGCCCCAAACTCGAACACGATCACATCATTCGAATTTATGACACCGGCTCCATTCTCGATCGCTCCTACCAAATCATGGAGTTTTTCCCTGGAGACAACCTCCGCCTGAAGCTCCCCAAGGTCGCCAAAGATGTCGTCTCCGCGAGGCGCATCATACTCCCCCTTCTTGAAGCCATGGAATACGCCCACCAGCGAGGCATCGTTCACCGCGATATCAAACCCGAAAACGTCCTCGTCCAACAAACAAACAACCACTGGCAAGTCAAACTCACCGACTTCGGACTCGCTCGAGAAGTGCCCTCAGCCCTCATCCAATCGGCCACCTTCGCCGCAAGCTTCTCAAGCGGAGCCAACCTCGCCGGCACCGTCGCCTACCTCGCTCCAGAGCTTCTGCAAAACCCCGACTCCTTCTCTCCTCAATCCGACCTCTACTCCCTCGGGGTCCTCATCTTCGAACTCCTCACCGGAACCCGCCCCAGCGGCCTCGAACTCCCATCAGAACTCAATCCAAAGCTCTCAAAGAAGTTCAACCCTATCCTCAAAGGACTACTCTCCTCACACCCAAAAAAACGTCCCCAGTCCGCCGCCGAAGTCCGCAAACAACTTCTCCCCCTCTTTCGCATTGACGACCAGCCCGGCGCCCCAATCATCTTCTCCTCGTCAACATCGAAAGACCCAAAGTCCTCCAAAAGGAAAGACCTCATCAGCGAAGAGCTGGACATGGTCCTCATTGAAGAATGTTCCTTCGTTCAAGGACACGATGACGATCCCTTCGCCCGACCCAGACGCCTCACAACCCTTGATTCTTACTGGATGGACCGCTACCCCGTCACCAACGAAGCCTACCTCGAATTTGTTCGCGCCACCGGCCACACACCCCCCAAGACCTGGAAGGTCGATAAAGGCAATTGGCACACCCTCACCGCCTTCCGCCTCAGCGACGCCCAAGCCGCCCTCCCCGTCGTAGGCATCACCTATGAAGACGCAAAAACATACGCCGAATGGGCCGGCAAAAGACTCCCCAGCGAAGCCGAATGGGAACGCGCCGCCCAAGGTCCCCGAGCTTGGCCATACCCCTACGGAGAGAGCTTCTCCGCAAATGTCATCCACTCCGACCCCAAATCCCTCAGCTCCGTCGACAAGTTCTATCACGGCCGCAGCCTCGAAGGCATCTTCGACCTCACCGGCAACGCATGGGAATGGTGCCTCGATTGGTACGACCGAAAAGCCTACCGGGAAAAAGACGTCAAAAACCCCATAGGCCCTGAGAAAGGTAACGCACGAGTCATACGCGGTGGCTACGATCCCGAACTCAAAGGATCCGGTAGCGCCTTTTTTCGATCGTTCTTAAGACCCGATATGACCCACAAATTCGTCGGCTTTCGCTGCGCCAAAACAGCCTCCACCGAAGCCGAAGCCTAAGTCACCACCCCAACTTTCCTGACTCATCTGGATTCCCCGCGCTAAACCACATAGAATGCCTCGCCAACCTGGAGAGGAAAATTCAAATGGCAATCACTCTAGAGCGGGGTATGCTTCACCCCAACGTTAGCGCGGGGGTCCTCGACCATTGGACCGATCGCCTCAAACTCGCTAAGCAAACCATCCTCGCTGGCACCGGACGAGGCGCAGACTTCCTCGGCTGGCTCGACCCCGATAAGCTCGCCCCCAAAGAAACACTCAAAGCCCTTGGGGACACCGCGAAGAAACTTCGCGACACCGTCGATATCCTCGTCGTCGTCGGAATCGGCGGCTCCTACCTCGGCGCAAAGGCCGGCATCGAAGCCCTCGCAACACCAGAGAACAAAGCTCGGGTCCTCTTCGCCGGACAGAACATCTCCGCCTCCTATCACAGCGAACTGCTAGCCTCACTCAAAAACAAACGCTTCGCCTTGAACGTGATCTCTAAATCTGGGACCACAACCGAACCCGCCATCGCCTATCGACTCCTCAGAGCCCTCCTCATCGAACAAGTCGGCGAAGAGAAAGCCAAAGAGCTCACTGTCGTCACCACCGACCCTGAAAACGGCGCGCTGCGTTCGAGAGCAAAACAAGAAGGCCTCACCAGCTTCACCATCCCCGGCAACGTTGGCGGACGCTTCTCGGTCCTCACACCCGTTGGCCTTCTCCCCATGGCCTTCGCCGGAATCGATATCGAAGCTGTTGTGAAAGGCGCTACAGACCAAGCAGAGGCCCTTCGCAACCCAGATAATCAAGCCACCTGCCTCGCCTACGCCGCCTGCCGCAACGCGCTTTATTCTCAAGGATGGGGCGTCGAAACCCTCGCCTTTTTTGAACCTCGCCTCGCCTCCCTCGCCGAATGGTGGAAGCAACTCTTTGGCGAGAGCGAAGGCAAAGACAAATGTGGCCTGCTCCCCACATCCCTGCTGATGACCACCGACCTTCACTCCCTCGGACAATATGTCCAAGATGGCAAACGCCAACTCTTTGAGACCTTTTTATGGGTCGACGATATGGGCGTCGAACTGCAAGTTCCTCAGTCTAGCGATGACCGTGACGGACTCTCCTATCTTGCCGGACGCAGCCTCGCCGAAATCAATAAGCAAGCTTGGCGCGGCACACAACTCGCCC
The DNA here is from genome assembly GCA_029210225.1 of Planctomycetota bacterium. Taxonomy (GTDB): domain Bacteria; phylum Planctomycetota; class J058; order J058; family JARGOJ01; genus JARGOJ01. The sequence continues at coordinate 15,498 of JARGOJ010000019.1, read as the reverse complement.
ACCGCGAGGGCGGCGTCCCCATCATGACCCTACGCATCGAGAAATTTAACGCTCACGCCCTCGGTGAACTATTCTATTTCTTTGAAAGCACCTGCGCGATCAGCGGCACACTGCTCGGAGTCAACCCCTTCGATCAACCCGCCGTCGAAGGCTACAAGCGCAATATGTTTGCCCTACTCGGCAAACCCGGATTCGAAGAAGAAGGCGAACGCGTTCGCTCTCGACTCGAAAAGTATTCTTGAAAGGACCCGCTCACGCCATGACATCACTCACAGTACTCAGCCAAAAAGCCGCCATCGAGCGAGACCCCAAAGGCGTCGCGGAAATCCCTCTCCTTCGCCTCGACTGGATCTGGTTCTACAATCCCGGCACCGTCTGCAACCTCGCTTGCAATCACTGCCTAACCCTCTCAAGCCCCTCAAGCAAGGTGCTCCAACCCCTCGAAACCAGTGAGATGCGCGCCGCCCTCGAAGACGCTAAAAAGCTCGCAGGCCCCGGATTCTCAATCGGAATGACCGGGGGCGAGGTCTTCTTATTGGCCCAAAAGAAATACCAAGAGCGCCTCTTTGAACAAGTCGAACTCAGCCTCTCCTACGGAGACGTGCTCATCCTGACCAACGCCATACTCGCCACCGACGAAGCCCTCGAACGCCTCAAAGAAATCGACGACAAAGCCCCCCACTCCCTAAGCTTTCGCGTCAGCCTGGACGGCCCAAGCGCCGAAGAAAACGACAAGATCCGCACCGGCCTCGGCGGCTCCCCAACCTATGACGGCATTATTCACGGACTTCACAGGTTCGTTCGGGCCGGCTTCAACCCCACCATCGCCTACACCTACGACGGCGAAGGTGGAAAAGAGAAAGTCGCAAAGAGCCTCGAAGAAGCCAACAAGCGCTATCAAAAAGCACTCGGCGACGTCGAACTCCCAAACCTTGAACTCTGGGGCATCCCCCTCTTCGATCAAGGAGAAGAATTCAAACGCCGAGAGCAAGAAGGCCTCGATCATATTGAATCCCCCGGGATCACCAATCACTGCATCAGCCACTACCTAAACAACGCCTTCCACGACTTTCAATGCTCCTATTCCCGCGCCTTCTGCAAAGAACCAAACGGCGAAACCGGCTGGTACAAATGCGCGGTCCTCCCCGCCGAAGGCATCGAAGAGGGAAGCCGCATCTCGGCAACTCTAGAAGAAGCCCTCAATCCCATAGGCCTTCCCCACACACAATGCATCACCTGCTTCCGCGCCGCCACACAAGGCTGCGCCATGTCCTGCTCTGGGGAATGAAAGATTCGGCGGACACGCGGTCTGTCCCTACATGGCCATTCATATGACCCAGGGCCCACAGCAACGTGAAGGG
>JARGOJ010000019.1:0-14127 GCA_029210225.1 Planctomycetota bacterium | reverse complement strand
ACGCCGCCGAACACCATTGGGTCCGGCATCCCGGCGCCTGTCCGCGCTGGACCCCATGTTTGCCCTCGTTTCATTCTTCGCTCCTCTCCAGAATTATGAAACCCTCCCCTCTTGGACTGCGGTATTGACCCGTATCAACGTCGCTTACCAGCTTTGAGGGAGACTATGAGACTTCGAAAGACAACTGGCTTCATCCTGCTCTCTCTTGCTCTGGGCTCTTTGGTCTTATTCTCGGCCCAGGCCAAAGATCTCGACCAGGACATCTACAGTCATGGCCAGCTTGGGATAACAATCAAGCGTCCTGGTTTGGCTTGGCGCTTTCAAGAACAGAAGCACCCAAGCGCTGAGTTAAAGCTGAAGCTCTACGCCCCCAAAGCGACCTGTTACTTTGAAGTCACCGTGAGTAAGAATAAGGGCAAGAGCGCTATTTCGATTCGCGATGCCTGGGTCGCTTCTTTGAAGCAAAAGACTACCGAGGCCATCCAAACCGGAGCCATCAAAGTCGCCAAAGAACATGCTCCATGGCTCGAATTCTCACAGCTTGGGCAAGACAAGAAGCTCTACCGGACCCGCTATCATTTCGTTGTGAAAGATAAACACTGCTATACCCTTGGTTTTATCTCTTTGAAGCGGACCTTCGCCAAGAATCAATTGTTGCTAAAAGAAATGCTCGCTGGCATTGAATGGAATTCAAAGGCTCTCAGCGCAAAAGAAAAACGCCAGCAAAGATTGACGCGTTACGCCACTCGATGCGGGTCTCAATTGAATTGGGCCACTGACTGGAGAGACGCCTGTAGGAGAGCTGAAAAGGAAAAGAAGCTCATTGCGGTTGTCTTTCACGACTTCAAAAACTATCCAATTCCTAACCAATGGCTCAACGGTCCCCTTGCAAACACTGACGTTCGCGCACTCTTAGAAGCGCGTTTTGTTTGCCTGCCCATGGATGCAAAGACCCCTGCGGCGATGCGAAGGCCAGATAAATATGGCCTCAGCGGCAGCGCCTTTGGAAGCGCGCTTATCCTCTTCAATGCTGCGGGTGACTTCCTAAGAGAAACAAACTTGGTCCAAAGCGGCCATGTCTATTCCGTCTGTCTTCAAGCCTTGAAATCGAACCCAGCCGCCACTGGGAAACCCATTCATCAATCGAACCCCATCACTAAAGGCAGAACTCTCCTTCGTCGCGGAGAGTTTCAAGAGCTTGAGCAATGTCTCTCGACCAATCAAAGCACCCAAGCTCACCTTCTCCGCGCCGCGAGCTTTAGGCTTCAGCGCAAAGGTATCAAGGCAAGTCAAGCATTGAAGAATGCTTGGAGTCAAAAGACAAAGGCGCTTCAAGGCGACCTATTGTTTGAGCAAGCGCTACTGCAAATGGGACTGGGACAGATAAAAGAGGCCGAGGCGACCCTAAAAACTCTCGCCACTCGTTATCCAAAGCATCGGAGTAGCCCAGAAGCCCTGTTTTGGCTTGGAGCTTGCTGCTTTGAACAGAAAAATCAGGAAGGCGCGGTGTACTACTGGGAGAGCCTCATCGCCGCGCTCCCTGACAATCCCTGGTCATGGAAAGCAGCCGCTAATTTGCTAGGTCAGGGAGCCTTTGTTCGGAAACGAGAAAGACTGACTTGGTTCAGCGATAAAGAACTGTCGGTTCTTGAGGCTCCCAAAGCGACAAGGCCTTTCAACATTGACAGGGCTGAAAAGCGAGCTCTGAGTTATCTGCTCAAGAGCCAGGAGCTTTCGGGGCAGTGGCAATCCCCACGGTGCCGAGCACGAGGTATGGGTGAAGAATACAGCGACGCGGTCACAGCCATCGCGGGGCTTAGTCTTCTTCCTTATAGGGACCAAGCTTCAGTCAAGAAAGCCTTGCGTAGAACTCTCGCTTACTTCAAAGCGAAGGGCCAGGCGCAGAAGGTTGAGCGAGAGCGGGCCAAGGGTTGGTATAGCAACTGGAGACGAGCCTACACCCTCACTTTCCTGGCAGAGTCCGTCCGGAATCAGGTCTGTGACAAAGCCTCTTTCGAGTCCTCTATCAACGCGCTTATTGAGGTACTCAGCAAGCAACAGCGAGCAACTGGAGGTTGGCCGTATGCCTTCATTCCTGGGGACCCTGAAGAGAAGAAATTCGATCCCTCAACGAGCTTTACCAGCGCCGCAGTCATCCAAGCCTTGCGAGCGGCGCAATCCGCAGGGTTTAAGGTCGACAAAGAGATGATGGGCAAAGCCAACCGGTATTTGCAGAAGATAAGATTGCCTGAAGGCGGCTATCGCTATTTTCAAGGGAGCTCCGCCAAAGGTCGCCTGGGGGAAGCGGCAGGGCGAGCACCGCTCTGCACCCTGACTCTCTTTCAAAACAAGCAAGTCGGCTTGGAGGCCCTCAAAGAGTCCCTCAATGTCTTCATGAAACATCGTCAGGGGCTGGTCAAAGAGCTGCGTAAAGAGATTTGCCACACAGGGCCTCAGGGGCAGGGCTCTCATTACTTCTTCTTCGATTATCGCTACGCTGCTGCGGCCGTTCGCCGACTCCCTCAAGGAGAGCAAGACAAATACCGCAACGCGCTGCTTTCAGACATTGCCAAGGCCCGCTATGGGGATGGCAGCTATGTCTCCATGCCTGGCCTCGGACGAATCTATGGAAGCGCTATGGCTCTCATGAGCTTCTACGACTTAAAAGCGAAGCGGAGGTTCTGAAGCCGTTAAGAGACGCTTAGAGATTGGTGTTTGGGCCGAGGCACTTGCCATCTTCCGACCACAAGTAAAAGCCTTCGCCGCTTTTACGGCCGAGCTTTCCGCCGCGAACCATACGCCGCAGAATCATTGGTGGACGAAACTGCTCACCGATCTCTTTGAAGAGGTGCTCCGCGATAGCCAGGCGCACATCTAAGCCCACCCAATCAGTCGTTTTGAGAGGTCCCATTGCATGCCGGTAGCCAAGCTCCATAGCGGTATCAATCGCTCCGGGACCAGCGACGCCTTGCTCCACCATACGCATCGCTTCAAGGCCGATGACAAGCCCTAGGCGGCTTGTCGCAAAGCCTGGGGCATCAATAACCGTGACAGGCTCGCGTCCGAGCCCACGGACAAAGTCTTCGGTCTTCTTCAAGACATCTGGGCAAGTTCGGGACGCGTTGATCACTTCAACGAGCTTCATGATGGGCGGAGGATTAAAGAAGTGGAGTCCAATGACTCGCTCTGGCTTCTCTGTAACCGAGGCGATCTCTGACACAGAGAGGCTTGAGGTATTGGTTCCAAGGAGCCAGGCCTTGGGGGCTTCGCTGTCGATTTCTGAAAAGATCTTCTTCTTGAGATCCATAATTTCTGGGACTGCTTCAATCACAATATCAGCATCCGCGAGGGCGCCTGGGCGGTCGGTGCTGATGCTGAGGCGGCTTCGTGCGGCCTCTGCGACCTCGGCTTCAAGCTTGCCCTTGGAGACCGCTTTGTCGAGGCTCTTGGAGATGCGGACCTGGGCCCTTTCGAGGACCTCGCCGTTGATATCACAAAGGATCGCTTGGTGGCCTGCAGTGGCAGCGACTTGGGCAATGCCCGCGCCCATTGTGCCGGCTCCGAGAACCGCGACTTTGAACTCACTCATGATCGTCTCATCTTTGCTCTGGGATCATTGGAAAAGGGCGACATTATGCGTATTGTTGGCCAAATAGAAAACGCCTTCTTTGAAACAGGGTGCAAAGCTCAAAACAGACTTAATTAGAATAAACTGCAAAAAAAAGCCGGTCCCTTTTCTGATTCGATGAAACCCATTGGCTTGAAAGACTGTAAAACTAGGTTGAGCCCTAAGAAGATGGTTTGAAGTCATGACTCAACAAATTAGCGACCAGGCAGTTGCGCAAAAGCTGCTTCAGTCTCAGATTGTCAGCCAAGGTGACTTACAAAAAGCCCTCGCGGTTCAGGCTCAGTTAAAGTCGCAAGGTCACAACTTCACCCTAGCCAAGGTCCTTGTTCAATCCCGAATGACAACCCCTGAGGCCATCAAGCACGCCTTTTCATCCTCCCAACCACTCCCAAGCGGCGCAACAGCGCCAAGTCCAATCAGCGCTCGATTCCCCACCCAACCCGACCTGATAACGACAGCTGGGCCAGGGACAAATTCGAATCAGCAGCCCTTCATTAGCCCTGCTCAAGCCGCTACGATTCCCGATTTAACGGGGTCTCAATATCTGAACCCAGACAACAAGGCCACTCTTCAACTCTCCACGAAAACCAAAAGCGCACCTGGAGTCCAGCGATTCGGTCGCTATGAGGTGCTCAGTAAGCTTGGGCAAGGAGGAATGGGGCTCGTCTATAAAGCTCGGCATGAAGTCTTGGAGCGGATCGTCGCCCTGAAGACGCTTTCCCTGCAAGCCCACGCCGATCCTGCGGAAGCTCTCATCCGATTTGAGCGAGAAGCCAAGACCATGGCCAAGCTCCAACACGCTCATATTGTGCCGATCTATGACATTGGCGGAGAAGGCCACCAAGCCTATATCGCAATGGAGTATGTCTCTGGGGGCAGCGTCTCTGAGATCATCGCACGTGATGGCAAAGTCGACCCGCAGCAGACTTTGGTTTACGCGCTGAAAATGTCCCGGGCCCTTGAGCACGCGCATAAAGCAGAGATTATTCACCGCGACCTAAAGCCCGCTAATATTCTCATCTCAGAGGATGGCGAGCCTATGATCGCCGACTTTGGCCTCGCCCTCATCAACACCGGAAACGACGAGCGCTTGTCTCGGTCGGGCACTGTCGTCGGGACTTTGCACTACATGCCTCCGGAGCAGCTCGACTCAAAGAGCAGCGGGGTCGATCAGCGCTCCGATATTTACTCGATGGGCGCCACGCTCTTTGAAATGCTCACTGGCTACGCTCCTCACAACGCTCGCAGCAGTGAGCAACTCATGTATGAGATCATTTTTGGAGATGAGCCTAAGTTCCCGGACCATTGTCAGGATGTCCCTGACCCACTCAAAGCCATCGTCTTAAAGTGCTTGCAGCGAAAGGCTGAGGCACGATACCAAAACGCCACGGAGCTCAGCCACGACCTCTCGGCATGCCTCGCAGGAAAGAAAACCACGGCTCGGCTCTCCAAAAAGAAAGTGCAGAAAGCAAAGAAGATACTGAAGGCCAAGGCCACGGAGCCTAAGGTCGAGAGCGCTCCAAAAAAGTCGAATGTCAGCGCTCCAAAGGCCATATTTATGGGTTTAGCTGCGGCCTTCGGATTGTTCTTCTTCACGGTGCTTCCGCTCACTCACATGTTTGGCGACTCCAAGCCCAAAACTCTTGTGAGCGCTGAAGACAATGAGAGCCCGTCGACTTCGGAGAGCCCGGACAAAGGCACGACGACCGACAAGATCTCAAACCCTGAGGCGACAAAAGACAGAGTTAAAAAAGAACCCGTCTCGAAAGACCCAGGATCTAAAACGGTTGAAACCCCCAGCAAGGATCCTGAAAATCCTCCGAAGCCTGTTAAAGAAAAGCTCCTCCCTGAAACCACGAAGAAAGCTCCTGCTCCGCCGTCACCTCCTCTTGGGAAGAAGACCGAACAAGCCCCGCCAAAAGGCAAATTTGTCGAGCCCCCACGCTATGAGAATCCTCCAAAGACAGCGGATAAACCGAAGCCTTGGATCTGGATAGCAAAATCTCTGGAGGATCAGTTAGCAGCCTATATCGAACGTCGCAAACTGACCCTCAAAGGCAAACCTGATACCGCCGCTGAAATCAGCACCTATCAAAGGCTCAAAGACGAATCCGGCCCTGTCTATTTCAACAATCAATACGATTACTTCCGGGTGGCCTACAAAATCAAGCTCGGGCTCCGTTTCTACGATTACCAGTTTGCGAACAAACATCTCGCCATCATGGAGAGGGCCATACAAAAAGAAGAGCTCCCGGCGCTACTTATGCCGGCTTATAAAACTCTCAAGATCGAATGGATCGCGTTGATGATCGAGCTTGAAAGTCAGTTTCCTACAAGCCTGAAAAACTTTGCTTACAGTGGACCTGCAGAGAAGAGGCGCCTCATCGAGGATCTCAATAAGGAGAGGTCCCGAAACTTGATTGGAATCGGCTATAACCACCTCGAAAACAGCAAGGGTTTCTTGTTATTCATCCCTGGCTTGATCGTCGTGCACCAATATTTCAAAGCTATGGTCAACAAGGATGAAAGCGCCTATCGGGAAGCATTGAAGAGAAATTTGGCGCTCACAAAAAGGACGGATAGTCACCGCATTTACTTTCAGGTTTTATCTTGCATGATGACCCGAGGAAAATCTCTGAAGTTGCCGACTCTGATTGACTACATGAATAAAGCCATCGCCCTCGAAAAGACGCCTCCAGCCCTCGCCCTACGGGGTCACTACTTTAGCCTCGGAAGCAAAGCCCAACGAAAGCTCGCATTCGAAGACTTCAAAGAGGCGATTGCAAGGGCCCCTCGGCTCGCACAAGCCTATCGCTTCCGCTTTTATCTTCATCTAAGAACGCGCCACAAACGCGAAGCCCTCGCCGACCTTAAGATCTATCGAAGCCTCGTCCCAGAGGATTTATGGGGCCAGGCCATGCAAGAAGCCTTTGAGAGTCATCGTTGGTAAAGCGGGGCGTTCAGGGAGTCAGGACGATTTTCCCGAAGATCCCTTTTGTCTCAAGCAGCTCGTAAGCCTCACTGGCCCTTTGAAACGGGAGCTGGCGGTCGACAACGACCCGAAAGCGACCGAGAGAGATAAGCGCCAGGACTCGCGAGAGCTCTTTACGGCCTCCTGGAGAGACTCCATGGATAGACAGCTCATGATCTTGGACCAACTTCAAATCTAAGTCGGCCCGAGAGCCACCCAGAGTGCCACAGCTCATAAGGCGTCCCCGAGCGGCCAGGAGAGGTAGGAAGCTGTCCCAGAGCACAGGCCCGACAGGATCAACGATCACGTCGACACCACGGCGCCCCGTGGCTTTAAGGACCTGATCTTGCCAATCGTCCTCGGAGCTTAGGAAGACACGACTGGCGCCGAGGGACTTCAGCTCTTGGGCTTTCCACTCGGTTGAGGTCAGGGCGAAGACTCGGCAGCCGGCTAGCTTAGCAACTTGCACCGCCGCGCAGCCCACAGCCCCTGAGGCTCCTGCGACGAGCACTGTTTCTTCGCCGCTGACGCGAGCGCGGCTCTGGAGTAACCTCCAGGCGGTCGTAAAGGCCAACGGTATCGCGGCGGCTTCAACTAATGAAACTCCGCGAGGAACTCGGTGAAGGTTTTGGGCAGGGACGGCGACTTGCTCGGCGTGGCCGCCGTCTTGACTCATACCGAGGAGCCCGAACTCGGGGCAGTCTCTTTCGCGGCTCTCAGAGCAATCGGGGCAATGACCGCAGGAGAGGACCGGGTCAACAAGAACTTGATCGCCCTCGGACCAGTGATCGACATCTTTCCCGACGCTTAGGATTTCGCCACAAATATCCATGCCGGTGACCCGGGGAAAGCCCCGAGTGACACCGCCGAAGTAAGGGCTTAAATCAGCGTGATTGATGGCGCAGGCATGCACTCCGACAAGAACGTGGTCCTTCGCGAGTTTCGGTTCCGGTAAACTAGAACTGAAATCAGGCACGTCACGGGAATTGTTATTCTTTTGAAAAATGAGCCCACGCATGGCAGACAACCTAGAACCGACGACCAGAGCCGAAAAAAACGTACGTTGCAAAAGTCTCGTCGAAATATGCAGGAACGTTACGCAATATCAACTTTAACAGCTTCTGAAGGTTAAAATTGCGCTAAGGTTTTATAGCTTTTTCCATCTAACACGGGTTCACCATTCAGAAAGGCCCATCAAAAGCATGAAACGATGCGTCCTCGCCATGGTCCTCATCTTGGCCTTCTTACCGAAGAGTTTCGGGGCCACCTGGACCGACCCGAATCTCGAACAATTGATCGAAATTTCGCCGTTCATAGGCGTTATTGAGGCCTCGAAAGCAGGCCCCAAAGAGCACATCCAAATCTTCAAAGTGACTCGTATTTATCGTGGAAAAAAAATTCCAGAATTCATCTCCGTCACCGGTTTTTTCGATCCCGAACGACAAGCCGCGCCCAAAATTCCAGCAGGAAGCCGCTTCGTAGCCTTCCTCAACCCCAAAGGCAAGCTCTGGCGCCCCGCCACGCCGAGCTATGGCCTCTTCCCCATTCGCGGCGACGCGGTCCTCGCTTCCGCCCGTGACACCTCTCTGAGAGTCGTCACCCCCCTCGACAACTATGAGCGCTTCATCAAAGCCGTCGTCGCTCACAAAGAATCAAAAAAAGGAAACCACAAGCTCTGGCTTAGAAAACAAAGGGCTAACATTGATGCCGCCCCATTGCTTGCGCTCAAGAAAGAGCAAGCCGCCCAACTTCACCTAAGCTTGGAAGCCCTGTACTACTTCGCGACAAAAGAAGACCTGCCCCGTCTCAAGCGGCTGCTCCGCTGCGACCTCTTCCAAATTCGCGCCTCCGCCGTTCGCGCCCTCGGCGCGGTCAACAACGAAGCCGCCGGGCAACTGCTCTTCACCCAGCTCTTTGACGACTCCAAAGACACCGTGAAGTGCTGGGCCGCGATGTCCCTCGCTCGACTGAAGCCCTTCCCAAAAGCTCTCGGCGCAAAACTTGTCGAGAAAGCCGAAAAACTCTCAGAAAACGAAGTCCGACTTCACCGCTCTGTCGAAGACCCCCGAAAAAACGCTCTCCCCGCTCCTCGCTCCAGCATCGCCCTGTTATTGGGTAAAATCAAAGAAGTAAAAGCGCTCCCCTTTCTTTACAAGGGCCTCGAATCTGAAGATGAAGAACTCATTAAAGCCTCTCTCGTTGCTATTCTAGAGTTCGAGGATCTCTCCCTGATTCGTAAAATCATCGAACGGATGCGAGAGCCAACGGCTAGTGACTATCAAGCCAACCAATATTTCGTCTCCGCCCTTCGCCGTATCACCGGGCAAAAATTAGGACGCTCACGAAAAGCCTGGTTGGATTGGTGGGACAAGAACAACTCCAGTCTTTCTCCGAAGAAAGGCAAGGGTCAGACACAAAAGGGAAGCGGTGAGTAAGGCAGCCGATCCAGAATCAAAAAAGAGTAAAAGACGACGCCATCCAGACATTGAGCTGGCCAGCATCGCCGTGAAAACTGGATACGTCACAAAAGATGCCGCCAAGCTCGCCCTCAAAGAGGTTAAAACACGAGCCAAAAAAGGCAAACCTCGCATCTCTTTCCTCCGCATCCTCCTCAACAAAGACCTCCTCGACGCCAAAAAACTCCCCGCTTTGGCCCAGGAGATGGAACGTCACACCTACATCTGTGACCACTGTGACCGACGCTGCGTCTTCGCTCCTTCCAAGAGCCGCCAATACAGTTGCCCACGCTGCGGCAGCCCTATTGAAGCCGCTTACAGCGATAACTCTATCCGCAACATCTTCGAAACAGGACGAGAAACCGCCGACGTCTCCGAACCCCTCGGCCTCACCCGGGTCCTCACCCAGAAGAAGGTCGCCTTCGGCCGCTACAAGGTCCTCGAAGAGCTCGGCCGGGGCGCTATGGGAGTTGTTTACAGAGCTCTCCACGTCGAGCTGAAAAAATCCGTCGCCCTCAAAGTACTCCTCGCTGGAGTCGGCGCCCGATCCTCCCATGTCACCCGCTTTCGCAGAGAAGCCGCCGCCGTCGCTCGCCTCAGCCATCCCAACATCGTCCGCGTTTTCGACTTCGGCTCCGAAGACAACATGCACTTCCTCTCCATGGAGCTGGTCGAGGGTGGGCACTCCCTGCACCTCGCGCTTAAGAACGAAGGAGAGTTGGATCTAAAACATCGTATTGAGATCATTGAGAAAGTCGCCTTGGCTATGCAACACGCCCACGACGAGGGCATTGTTCACCGCGACCTTAAACCCGCCAATATTCTCATCGATCCTGAAGGCCAGCCCCTCGTGGCCGACTTTGGACTCGCCAAAGACTTCGAAGAAGAAGATGAATTAACCCAGCCTGAAGCCCGCGTCGGAACCCCGCTCTTTCTTGCTCCCGAACTCATTCACAAAGGCGCTCAGGCCGTCGATCAGCGCGCCGATATCTGGTCCCTCGGGGTCATGATATTCCTCTCCGTGACAGGACATTACCCGTACCGCGCCAAGACCGTCATGGAGCTCTATGTCCAGGTGCTCCAGGACGTCCCCGATTGGAACGGCACCCGAGCCTCAAAGCTGGCCTCAAGCCAGTCGGAGCAAGCGACGAAGAAGCTTCGCCAACCCTTTATCCCAGGCGCCGCAAACTTCCCCAAAGACCTGCGGCTCATCTGTGAACATGCCCTCACCAAGAACCCCGACCACCGCTATCAAACAGCCGCAGAGCTCGGCGCCGACCTTGGACGCTATCTCCGAGGAGAACCTGTTCATGTTCGTCAGGCTTCGATCTTTGAACGCCTGAGGCTCTTCACCAAGCGTCGCAAATCCGCAGTCATCATTGGCCTTGGAGCCTTCTTATTCCTCGTCTCATTGCTGGTCCTCCTCATGGCCAACCTGACGGTCAATTCTCAAACAGCCCAAGATAATAAAGTCAGAATAGAGACCGCAGAGCGCGCCTGGGCTCCCGCCGAGACCGGAGATTTCGCCTACACCAAAGAGGGCTATGAGAAAGCGCGCCTGCGCCTCGACAGCGCCTTATCCCTCCAAGCTGATCACGCGCTGACCTTGTATTACCGAGGCCTCACGCGCTTGCATCTGTTCCAAGAAGAGCAGGCCGAGCAAGATTTTCGCGCCGCATACAAGCTCGCCCTGCCAGATCTAAAGGCCCGCATCTCCCTGGCTATGGCTCAATTAAGGCTCTATCAGGGGCGAACTGACGAGGCCCTCAGCGCCACTCAGCCTCTCCCCAAAGATGAAGCCCTCGTCACCGAGCGCGCCATACTCCGAGCCCGCATTTATCTGGCCCGAAACACGACAAGCGACCTCGACAAAGGCATCTTAGAGCTGTCAAAGCTTAGCTCTCCATCAGCGAGAGCCCACCTTATGACCGGAACCTTTTATTGGCTGAAGGGATCCTTCGATAAAGCGATCAGTGAGTTTGAGACTGCCTTGAAAGGCTCAAAAGAACTTAAAGAGGCGGCCATCGCCCGAGACGTTGTGCTCATTCACAAGAAGAGCAAAGAGCTGAAGAGCATTCTTGGGCGCCTCGGAAAGAACCAAAAAGAGCTGCTCAAATCGATCGATCCCCTGGCCCGTTACTACTACCAAGAAGGCCTCGCCCTCGAAAAGACCAATCGACTTAGCGCCCTTCAAGCATACAAACGCGCCAACCTCATCTCCTTTTGGTTCGCCGCCGCCCGAGCTGGGCAGGCTCGTCTGCTGGAAGAAACGGGGCGCGTCGAAGAGGCTATTCCTCTCATGCACGAAGCCACGCGCATCGACCCGACCAGCCGCAAGATTAAGTCGGACCGCAAGAACTTACTACGCCTCGCCTGCGACCCAAGCACTCTCAAGTACGCCGTACGAGCCTATAAAGAAGAGGCTCTCTGGCGCGGCAAGGATGCATACAGCTATCTCGTCGACTTGGGTATCGCGCAGTTCTCCCTCTCGAAGCTCGGAGAAGCTGAGAAGGCGCTTATGAAGGTCAAGAAGCGATCGCCCCTGGCGTTGCTCTTCCTTTATGAACTGGCCGTTGAAACCAAGCATCCCGACCTTGAGAAATTCAAAAGTTGGTGGGAGAAAGCGAGAGATAAAGACCTCGGCAAGCGCCCAGACAGCGTCAAGCGTCACTACAACATCTTGACTCGGGCTCAATTGCTGAGAGGCAATCTTGATAGAGCCTCAGACGCTCTAAAGCTCAGCATTGAAATTGAGAGTGAGAGCCGATATGGCAAAACCCTCATCGGCCAGGCCTTCGCAAATAGAGCCGCCATCGCCGCAGCGCGAGGCCTCGACCAAACCCTCTTCGCTGATTTGACAAAGGCTGTCGAGCAAGGCGGGATCTCCAGTTATGAACTCGACCGTTTGCCAGCCTTCCTCACCTACCGAAAACACCCGAATTTCGTCACATTGCGCAATTCGCTAATTAAATCAGAGCAGTCCCCAGGCAAGAAATAGAGCGCCCTGTGATTATTCGAGGAACACTACGAGTCCCATTGACGGTTTTTCGAGGCGTGGCTGCGATCAACTCCATGCCATGGAGAAAGGCCCGGAGTAAGGCCGAGCGCTACAGCGTTACAACCGACGATGATTGGACCTTATCTCTCTATCGAGTCCGTCGCAGCGAGCGCCCCGTGAACGGCCCCGTGCTACTCCAACACGGACTGGGAGCCTCGTCCTATTGCTATCATTTCCCAGGGCGATCCATGGCCGATTACCTCGCCGGTCATGGCTTTGATGTCTGGGTCAGCGATTTGAGAGGACGGGGGGAAAACCGAGGACCAAAGGGGAGGAATCGTTACGACTGGGAATCGGACAATTACCTCGACTTTGACATTCCCTCATTCATTAAAAAGATTAAAGAAGAGACCGGCTATCAACAAATTCAAATGGCCGGTCACAGTATGGGAGGAGTACTCCTGTATATGTATGGCATAAAGTATGGAACAGACGTTTTCAGTGGTTGCATCACAACCGCGAGCAGCCTCGACTATAAAGCTGGGGAGAGCGGCTTTACAAAGCTCCTATCGATGAAAAAACACCTCTCGAAGCTGCCCTGGGTTCCTTTTGGGACTTGGTGCCGATTTATTACCCCTATGGTCGGGCGCTTTAAGACTCGGGTTGAAGCCTTCAATTATAATCCTGACAACGTCAGCGGAGACATAGCCCGGCTTTGGTATGCCAATGTTTTTCAAGATATCAGCCCTGGTGTTTTGAGACGCCTGGCCACGACTTTTGAGCAGGGCGGATTCAGTAGTAAAGATGGCTTTGAATTCACGAAGAACGCGGGGCAATTCAAAGCGCCGCTTCTCGCCATCGGCGGCGATGTCGACCAACAAGTCTCCACTTCCGCCATTAAAAACACCGTTGAGACCCTCGGCTCAGAAAAGACTAAAATTCAATTCATTGGCCCTGAATATGGTCATAAGAACTCTTATGGGCACGCTGACTTATTGATGGGAGACCAAGCTCACGAAGAGGTTTGGCCGGTCTTATTGAAGTGGCTGCAAGATCACAAACCAGAAAAATAAGAACCCAATTCCGAAAACAGACGCTATAAGTCGAGCTATTTCTTTCAATTGACCGTTTGGGGGTAAAGACCTCGTGATTCCCTTCACAATTGACGAGCGTATTGAACACGCCGAAACGCTGCCCGCCGAGCTGTACCGTGACCCTCACTGGTTTGAGACAATTAAAGAGAAGGTCTTAGCGAGAACCTGGCACTGCCTTGGGTACGAGTCGGACTTTCACCACAACGCCCACCCGCTCACTCTGCTCCCCGGCGTCTTGAACGAACCCTTGCTCTTAACAAAGTCTGACGGGGAAAGACGCCTGCTATCGAATGTTTGCACCCATCGGGGCATGCTCGTGGTCACGGAAGCCGGGCAGAGAGAGCGACTACGCTGTGGTTATCACGGTCGCTGTTTTAATTTCGACGGCTGCTTTAAGAGCATGCCCGTGTTTCAAGAGGCTGAGGACTTCCCGAGAGAGGTCAACAATCTCTCCGCCGTTCCATTTTTCAATTGGAAGGGACTCGTCCTCGCCAGCCTTAACCCTATTGTGAGTGGCGAAGAGCTTTTTGAGGAGGTTGAGAAGCGCGTTGGATTCCTGGACTTCGAGAGCGCTGTCATTGATCCGAAGAGCGATCGCGATTACGAAGTCAACGCCAACTGGATGCTTTACTGCGACAATTACCTGGAAGGCTTTCACATACCCTTTGTCCATCCGAGCTTGGCCACAGCCTTGGACTATTCCCAATACCGAACGGAGTTATTCCCTTGGGGCAGTGTGCAGATTGGCATCGCCGCCGAAGGCGAGCCATGCTTTGATTTCCCTGCCGGACATCAATACGCAGGTCAGCGCATCGCCGGCTTCTATTTCTGTCTATTCCCCGGCACGATTTTAAACGTCTACCCATGGGGCGTCTCACTCAACTTCATCTTGCCCAAAGCCTTTGATAAAACAACAGTTCGTTACAGAGCGCTTGTATGGGACGAAACAAAGCGAGAGCAGGGGGCGGGGACCAACCTTG
>JARGOJ010000944.1 GCA_029210225.1 Planctomycetota bacterium | reverse complement strand
TAAGAACGATGGCAGAGAGGATTTCGGGGGTGTACTCCCGACCGTCGATAACACGGACCCAATCGGGCTCTCCCATGTTTCTTTTGACGAACTGAACAACGTTCTCAGGGTGGGATACCGCTTGGTTCTTCGCGATTTTTCCGACAATCACTTCGCCGTCTTCGAACAAGATCACAGAGGGTGTGATGCGTTCGTTATCACTGTTCGGAATGATGTCGGCTTTTCCGTACTCGTCGAAGTGCGCTATAGCTGAGTAAGTTGTTCCTAGGTCAATTCCGGCGATTTTGCGTTTCACCTCGGACATTCATCTGCTCCCTGGCATGCTTCGTATGGAATCCATTATTAAGGAAATGAAATTCCCTATATATTCATAGGCTTATACACCGAGTCTACCCTCTAAGAATGCGCTTCACCAACCCATCCTTTCCGGTTTTGCCGGAATTTCGTCAGAGAAATTCCTTGTTTAGGGTCGTTTTTTCGGGTTCCAATCAACATTTCTGGGGGATGTCGAGGAGTTTCAATCTCCCCTTGTTGAGGATCGTAAGTCACAAGGAAGACATCGAGTCGGTTTTGTTTTTCCCAGGAATGGATTCCTCTCGACCAACCAGCAAAGCCCGAAAAGAAATCAAGATCGCCTCGGAGGCAAAACAATGACACCAAGCGCCCTTCGGGACGACCTTCAATTCGAGCAGCGCGGTGACGAAATTCAGCTGACCGATCCCCATCAACTCTCGTCGGTGAGCGCGACTTTGCCGAAGCCTTGTTTCCTCCTCACTCAATTTTTCGATGGGACTCGTCCTTTAAAGGAGGCGTGCCGACTTTTCGGTCAGCGCTTTGGGCAGGCTTTCCCCGAGCAAGTGGCCGAAGAGCTGTGCCGTCAATTGTCGGATAATCTGTTCTTGGCCGACGAACAGTATCAGGCAGCGATTGATGCATACCAGGTGTCAGCGAGTCGCTCTGCGATGTGTGCGGGTCTCTCTTACCCGAGTCAAATAGATGAAGCGCGACATTTTCTCAATCAGCAGCGATCGAGGGACGGAGGTCCGGGATTGCGACGAGCCGTCCAAAGAGAAGAGCCGCTGCTCGGAATCGTGGCGCCGCATATCGATCCGCATCGTGGTGGTTCTTGTTACAGCTGGGCCTACGATGAGCTCTCAAGAAACTCCAATGCTCGCCTCTTTATCATATTAGGAACATCCCATTATGGATGTGGTGGGCGCTTTTCATTGACGAGGAAGAACTACGAGACTCCTTTCGGGACACTTCAAAGCAATCAGCAATTGATTGATCGCATTCTTGAGCTCTATTCGGGGCCTGAGGATTTGCTCGGCGGCGACTTGGCCCACAAGGGGGAGCACTCGATTGAATTTCAGGCTTTGCATTTGGCGCATAGCCTTCACTCATTATCGGACATTAGCATCCTTCCTGTGCTTTGTGGTTCGATTCACGACTTACTCTTAAGCGGCGTGAATCCTCGTAAAGACGAGGCTTTCACGAGCTTCATTCACGCTCTCAAAGCGGCCCTTACCGGTTTTCCAGAGAGCGAGGTCTTATTCATCGCCGGGGTCGATTTGTCCCATGTTGGTGAGCAGTACGGGGGCGAAAAATTGAATGTGATCGACCATCGAAGAGTCGTCTCTGCTGATCAAAAATTATTGGAGACTCTCTGCCTCGCTGATCTCGATGCCTTTCATAAACACTTTGAGCGAGATCTGAACATTCGACAGGTTTGTGGTCATGCACCACTAACAGCATTGCTTTCTCTGATGGAGCATCGATCTGTGAGAGGCGAGCTTTTAAAGCAAGATTCTTGGTACGATGGCGCGAGTACCGTTGGTTTTGCGTCAGTCGCTTTCCGTGATATTTCCTAGGATCACGGCGAAATTCAAAACAAAGACCCCACCCACAATTTGACCAATTGACGCCGTCTATCAAGTCGTTGGATTCATATAGGTTCGACATAAACCCGACCAAACTCAACGTTGGATTGTCGCTAAAGTGTCGTCATTGTCTCGCTCGTGAGAATTCGCCCATATTGTTTGGATTAAGCATTTTCAATATCTGCAAAGGGAGGCATGAGAGTGGGATTGAGCGCGGCAGATTTCGATGAGGCTGTAGAAAAAAGTGCTTGAAGCGCATTGTCTAATCTTGCGATTTTCATTTTCTCACTCACCGACACAACATCGAATGAGGTCTAAATCCAAGCAAAGCCCTGAAAAGCATTATTCACAGAAGGATTAGACTTTGAGCGAGAAGTCAATTTGATCGGATTAGAGTGAACTGGAATGAGTGAAAATCACTGTGGCAGTGATGAAAGTCCACTATGATTGCTTAGAAATTCAAAAAAAAATCAACTGGAATAATTGAACCGAAAAATAAGTGTAAACCCATTAAAAACATTAACTTACACTGCAATTAAATAGGACTGATTGTCAAAGACTGTGGCAGTGATCGATTCTTTTCGGTTGTGATTAGTTGCAATTCAACGATAGAATTCCGTGCATTGAGTCGCAGATCATTTCTGTTCAGTTCAGTTTCAAAGCAAAAAGAAGTTAATCCTATTCTACGAGAGGTGGAGGATGGCGAAACTAACACCAAGGCAAAAACAAGCGAAAGCGCTTGAGCTCGCTCAACGAGCCAGTGGTGTCACCGCCAACGAGTTTGCTAGCGCTGTTTCAGTTAAAACAGTGGGGCCCATGTCAATGGTGCTCAAACGTCTCGTTAAAGACGGCCTTTTGCGACTGGATAGTCGTAAACGTGATGGCAAAGAAGTTTATACAGCTGATAAAAACGCGACACTTCCTCGCGGAAAAAAGAAAACAAAGAAGGCAGTGACAAAGAAAATGAAAAAACGCGGACCATCTAAAAAATCGAAAGCCCCTAAACGCGCTCCAAGCGCGAAGCGCGCTAAGCCCGGACCAAAGCCGAAAGCCAAAGCAGCTAAACCAGCTGCAAAACGTGGCCGTAAGCCTGGACCAAAGCCAAAAGCTGCAAAGCCCGCTGCAAAGCGCGGACGCAAGCCAGGACGCAAGCCCGGACGCAAGCCCGCTGCTAAGACTGTTTCTTCAAACGTCAAGCCACTTGAGCTAGCACTTGAACTCGGTAAGAGCGCAAAGGGATTCACTATCTACGATCTTGCGAAAGCTCGTGGAACCACTCAAATCGGACCCTTCAAGCGCACCGTTAATAAAGGTGTGAAGACCAATGTCCTCAAAATCATTGGCCAAGATAAAGAAGGCAAAGATCTATACGTCACCGTCGAAGGCGCAAGCGTCGCTGCTAAGAAGCCAGCTGCTAAGCGTGGACGTAAGCCAGGACCTAAGCCAAAAGCAACCGGAGCCAAGCGCGGACGTAAGCCAGGACCTAAGCCAAAGGCCGCCGGCGCAAAGCCAGGACCTAAGCCTAAGGCAAAGAAAGCAGCTCCAAAATCAACTGCTGCTCTCGCTTCTAAGCTAGCATCTGCAGGTAACAGCGCTGCTGTCGCCGATCTCTTGGAATCATTGGCTCGCGTTCTTCGCGGCTAATTCCAATCGGTGACGCTTCGATTCACTCTGTGAAATTTACAGAATGATTCGGATATCACCGAAATGAATTGGAATCCAACGCGGATATCTCCTCGATCTCCGTGTTGATCTTTCCGACTGAAATGTCCTCGACTCAATCGTTAGGACTCGAATGACCTCCGCCTAATAGGCTGCTGACATTCAAACCGACACCTACTAAAAAACTCGAATCCCAAACAGGATTCGAGTTTTTCGTTTTTTCTTCTCTCGATATTCCGAGGCTCGCAAGGTATATCT
>JARGOJ010000943.1:1263-3803 GCA_029210225.1 Planctomycetota bacterium | reverse complement strand
CAAAGCGCTGGGACAAGGTCACCCACGACGACACCGATAAGTGGGGCCTCCCCGCCGAGTTCTTAAAAGCTCCCTCCGTTCCCCAAAATATTCCCGCCCGCCGTCCTCCTTCAAAACGCCTCCCCCGCCGTCCTCTCAAAGAAGACACCAAGCAGATTCGCCAGCCAGCCCGGCGAAGGCCGCCCTCGAAGAGGTTGAATCGTCAGAGCCCACCGAAACAAGAAAGCTCTCCCGAGCTGACTCCGGTGAGTCAAGAGCCAGAGCAGAGCATGGCCTTGCTCTCTCCTTTTCTCGGAGACCCTTTCCCCATCGGGCCTAGAGACCATGTGGTGATAGGGCGTGGCCAGAAATGCACCTTGCTCTTCCCCATCAAGGCCATTTCGAGACGCCACGCGGAAATATTTTTTGACAATGAGAGCTTTATCCTCCGGGATCTGGAGTCGACGAACGGTACATATCTGAACGGTAAAAAAGTGACCGAGACGCCGTTGGTGGATGGCGATCAGTTAACCATAGGTCCCTTTGAAATCATTGTCACATCAACAGATCCAAGCAAGAGCAAGATCCAGAAGACAGCCAATCTGATGGATGAAGACACCCGCGTGACCAACACCATGCCTTGGACCGTGACCGCCGATCTCAACCACATTACCGTCGCTGAGATTGCACAAGTACTTGAATTGAACTGTCGAAGCGGGCAACTTGTGTTTCAAACCCCAGGAAAAAGTCCGGGATTGCTGGTATTTTCTGAGGGGAGAATCACCCATGGAGAATACCTTGACCAGGAGCCCAGAGAGGCTGTCATAGCGCTCTTGAGAGTTTCCGAAGGTTGGGTCAACTTCCTCGCGGCGACCGACTTGCCCTTTGAAAAGACAATTAACGACGCGACATCCCTCTTGTTATTCGAGGCTGCGCGCCGATCAGATGAAGAAGCCCGTGAACGCGGAGAACAGTCGCCAAGTTGAGGTCCCGAGCCTGGATGGATGAATGGATCCGAGAACAAATCAAATAATTCACGAAATTCAGGGCAAGGTTGATTCCCTCAACAAGCTCCTCGGCACCCCCCTGTCCGGACCGACCACCCAGAAGATGGATCCGAGTCTGCTCGCTGGGGCTCTCGCGGCCGCTCCCCCGGCCTCGAATGGCGGCGCAAACCCGGAGACGCTCCCGACGGTCTTAGATGCGATCGCTCGCATGACCTGCTGCCTCCAAGAGAGCAAGCTCTACCAACAAATCGTCCAAGGCGCCCTAGACATCACCGAAGCCCAACGGGGCTTCCTCATGGTCATGGAAGACGGCAGCAAGCTACGCTGGAAGAAGGGCATCAATATCACTCAAGCCGGTCTCATGTCCGGCAAAGAAGGCTCGCGGTCTGGAATTAAGGACGTCGTGAAGGGCGGCAAGCCCGTCCTGCGCGGTCCCGAAGGTCAACCTGGCACCAAATCCATGGTCGGCAACTCTTTAGACTCGGTGCTCTGTATTCCCATTCCCATCGGCAAGCGCATCAAGAAGAGTAACTCCAAAAACAACGTCGCCGGAATCCTCTACGTCGACTCCCAAGGCATGAGCGGCAGCCTCAGCAAAAACTGCGAAGAGCTGCTCATCTTCTTCGGCAAACACGTCTCCATAGCCCTGGAGAACGCCTGGCTCTACAGCAAAGCCTGATTAGTATTTAGAAGCCCGTCCCAGGTGCTTCAGAATAAAGGCCCGACGACCGGTCGCATAAGGATCTTTGGGATTCAGTAGAAGATTGCGTTCCAAATCTAAGGCAGCGCCTTTGTTGTCCCCTAAAGCAATCTTTGCGAGAGCCATTCCAACATAGGCTTCGGGATATCTCGGTTTGAGGTCGATCGCTTTCTTGAAATCTGCAATTGAGCCTTTGAAGTCTCTGAGGTCGTGCCGAACAGCACCGCGTTGAAAGAAGAATGTGGGATTTCTAGGAGCAAGTCTGATAGCTCTGCTGTAGTCTTTAAGAGCTCCTTGGCGATCTAACAACAGCAACTTTATTCCACCTCTATTATAGATTGCATTGGAATCACTTGGGTTCAATCGAATGGCAATATCAAAATCGGCTTTGGCTCCTCGATTCTCTTTTAACGCAACTTTGAGGAAAGCACGACTCACGTATGCTATAGAGCTTTTAGCGTCAATTGAGATAGCTTTGTTTAGATCTGTTGTTGCTCCTTTGTAGTCTCGGAGACTTGTTTTAATTCGGCCTCGCAATTCCCACGCAAAGTAATGTGTCGGATCTATCGAAATTGCGGTATTACAATCGATAAGAGCTTCTGAGAGCTTGCCTAGGGCCGCTTTTACACCAGCTCCATGACGTATGTATTCTGGATTTTTTGGCTTTAACTGGACTAGCTTATTAAAATCTTTCAATGCATTTGGGTATTGCAGAAGTTCACTGTGTAGCTTCGCTCTTGTGAAAAGGACTTGTTCATGGTTCGGTTGAAGAGCAATCGCCTGAGTGTAGTCTCGCAAGGCTGCCTCTGTGTTCTTTAGCGACGCATAGACTTGCCCTCTTACTAACAAAGCGT
>JARGOJ010000943.1:0-1203 GCA_029210225.1 Planctomycetota bacterium | reverse complement strand
ATGCTTCTTCGAGATTGTTCAAGCAGAGTAATACGTAGCTTTTCAGATAAAAGGCGTTGGTGAAACGCTTATTGGCGTTTGTTGCGTAATCTAACGATGCTAATGCTCTGTTAAACTGTTTTAGTTGAGAGTGCGCCAAGCCTTCCAAGTAGTGTGTTTCTGCGTTTTTGAGGGACACGTCAATGTCTTTGCAAAACAATAGCACCTCTCTCCACTTTCGTTTTGTTCTCAATAATTTTGCGACTGCAAAGACGGTGTATTCATTCTTCTCTCCGTGCATTATTGATAAAGATTCTATGCGCTCCAGGGGTTTCAGGACTTCTGGCCCATTGAGGCCTTCCGCTTCCAAAGTGGAGTGCAGTAGGTAAAGTGCTTCGTAGGCAGGGGGGAACTCTGTTTCAATAGTTCGGAGAATGCGCTTAGCTTTGCTGAGGTGTCGGCCAAACATGTAGATTCGTGCGGCCTTCAACAATATTTGTTTGTCTTTTCCTACTAATTCTAAGGCTGATTCGATGTGATCGCTAACAACATTGTGGGAGTTACCAAGATCTAAAGCTGCTTCGGCTTGCTTCAGTAAGTTTTCCGCCTGTGCTCTTTTAATTTTCTGGTCTTGGGTGATTCCTAGCTCAGCCTTCGCTAGGGTTTCCTTGCGCTCCGACTCCTTTTTCTCGGCCTCTAATTGAACCATTGCTCTTTGGAAATAACCCAAGCTAGAAATGAACAAGACTGACAGTGTAAAAGCCATGAGCCAAGTTGGATGCCGACTCACCCAACGCTGACTTCTCTTAATGAGACCGTATTTGTAGGCCGCCAATTCTTCGCCTGCTAAAAACGCTTTCAGGTCATTGACCAACGCTGAGGCACTCTCTAAGCGCTCTTCCTTTTTGGGTCTAAGCGCAAGGCAAGCGAGAGCGTCAAGCTCTTTGGGACAAGACTTATCAAAAGCCCGGGGACCCTTAATATCTCCCTTGATTGTCGCAGAGAGAATGTTGATTGCGCTCTCTCCACGAATAGCACGATGACCACTAAGAATCTCAGTGAGAATGGCTCCCAGAGCGAAGACATCGGCTTGCTCGTCTGTGTTTGCTTCCACTTGCTCAGGGGACATATAGCCAAGGGTTCCGAGCAAATCCCCCGCCATGGTGAGTCCCTGTTTCGCGGCGAGGGCTTGCAAGTCGAGAGAGCTGGCAGGGGCCTCAATCT
>JARGOJ010000942.1 GCA_029210225.1 Planctomycetota bacterium | reverse complement strand
ATTGATCAATGACCCTTAAGGCCTCGGGAACCTTCTTCTGCTTGATCAGCGCGCTCACTCGATTTCTAAACAAACGTCGGTCATCAATAGGGCTATGGGTATAAAACGGCCGGGCAATCTTAGCGCTCTCGGCAATAGCGTCGTTGGAGACGCCATCTTTTCCAGTCAAGCGAGCGCGGTGATTATGAGACATTGGACAATGGGGATTCAATTGAAGAGCCTTGTTCAAGTGCTTTCGGACGGTCTTTAACGAGAGCTTGGGGCGGCCCGCTTTTAACCTCCAAGTTTCACAGTCCTGTCGCTCGATCACTGTTAACCAGCGCAAAATAGGTTTGGCGAGAGCTAAAGATTGCTTCGTTTTCAATCCTATCATTCGGTGGACGCGCCCCGCCAAGCCGAGGCCTTGTCTGACTGATTCACTCCGGAGCGCCGAGTACTTTTCAAACATCTCTTTGCTTCGCTCAGGCTCGATTGTTTTTAGTCCGTGAGCCAAAACGTAATAACCCCTCGGACTTTTTGGGAAGCGGAGGATCATGCGACGGGCTTTTTGCGTCGCGATTTTCGGCTGTTGTTTTTCTAATAGATACAGCGCTTCTTGTTGCAAGACCCAAGGATCTCTCGGGGCAATCTCGACGAGGCGTTTTATCCATTCGGGGTTTGTATCTTTCGAGAGAGCAAGAGCGAGCTTCAGCACTTCGGCATGACGAGGATACAATTGAACAGCTTCGCCAATTTTCTTTCGAGCCTTTTCCAATTCTCCTTCCATGACGAATAGACGGGTAAAGGCGAGGCTTATCGCCACAACATCATCGTCAGTCCGAGTTTTACTCAGCGCTCTGTTTAAGTCGTCTCTAGCCCGTTGGACGTCGCCCTGGTCAAGGGCTAGCTGAGCCCGTTCAATTCGCAGGAGAACATTTTCCGCTTCAATGGTCTCAAGGGCGACTGTCAATTCATTGTAGGCGTCTGCAAGACGTCCGACTGCAACAAAGAGCCGCGATCGGGCTCGGCGCAGGGAGAGGTCTTTAGGAGCAACACGCTGAATTCGGGCGAGCAAAGATAGAGACTCGTCGAATCGTCGTTGATCTTCTAGGCTGCGCGCACGAATTAACAGCAGCGGACGGTTGTTGCGAAATTTCTTGAGTAATGATTTGAAGATACTCTCCGATTGCTTGCTGTCTCCTTTCAAGGCGAGGAGTCGAGCCTTTTCCGCGAGCACGAGGGTGTCTGGACTTGTTTTTAAAGCTAAGTCCAGGCTCGTTATGGCCTTGTCTAGATCTCGGAGATCTTCGTGAATTCGACTTTTGAAAACGAGCAGTCCTTTGTCTGCTGATTCAACTTTATTGAGGTAGCTCTCGATTAGCGGAAGCGCGTCCTTCGATTGTCCCATGGCAAATTGAGACTGCGCCAGAAGTAAGAGCGCCCCTGCGTAAAAGGGATTCTCCGTGCCTATCGAATTGACGGCTTCTTTTGAAAACTGTAAGGATTCATTGAACTTATTGGTGTCGAATAAGAGTTGGCTGTAGGCCACGAAAGCCTCAGCGCGAATCTTGACGTATTTGGGTTTCGAGAGAAGCCCTTTGAGGGCTTTGGCGGAGTCATCATCACGCTTAGAGAAGTCCTCGAATTGTTTCTCGATCGTTTGCAATTGTTTGACGGCCACGATGAGTGACTTGTCTTTCGTAAGAATTCCCTTCTTGAGCATGGGAATTGTCTCTAGTAGAGATTTTTCAAGGCCCTTCGAGGCTTCCAGTCGTTTGACTCCCCGACGGTATTCACTCCATTGATTGGCAATGAAAGGTGAGGACCCAAGCGCGAGAATGAGAAGGGTCGCGGCGGCGCTGCGAAATGGATGTTTACGAATGCTCCGCAGCCAAGATCCCCTCGTCTTTTCAACGCTGAAAGTCTCTCCGGCCAAGACTCGCTCAATGTCAGTGGAGAGTGCTCTCGCATCGGCGTAGCGGTCATTTAGGTCCTTGTGAAGTGCTTTCATGACAATGTCGGAGAGTATCTTTGGAACGGTTGGATCTATCTTGTTTGGAGATGGCGGATCGAACTCGGCAATGCGAATGTAAAGACCAGCCGCTGTCTCGGAGAGAAATGGTCGCTCCCCGGTTAACAGTTCATACATCATGACGCCTATGGAAAAGACATCAGAGTGTGAGCCCAAGAGATTATGCTCACCCTTTGCCTGCTCTGGGGAAAGGTAGTGGGGCGTACCAAGAATGGCCGACTCCTGTGTGAGCATTGTTTCTCGATTGAGGTCTTTCGCGAGCCCGAAGTCCATCACCTTAACCTGATTCTCATCGACGATCATGACGTTTGAAGGCTTCAAGTCTCGGTGGATGATGTCCTTGTCGTGAGCGGCCGCGACTCCTTTACACAGCTCGACAATGATTTCTAAAGCGCGGGTAGGAGAGGGACGCGACTCGGCGACAACTTCATCTAAGGGCTGGCCATAGAGAAGCTCCATGACTATGTAGTCTCCGGTCTCCATGGTTCCTGTGTCATAAATCTTCACAATATTGGGATGCTCAAGTTTGTTCATGACGTCGCCTTCACGAGCGAAGCGCTTCTGAGCGCGCTGTGAGGCAAACTGATTCTTAATGACCTTGATCGCAACGTGGTCTTTCTTTGCGTTTGTTGCCCGGTACACAACTCCCATTCCACCTTCTCCCAAGGTTTCAAGAATGGTGTAGCCGGGAATCTGTATCTCTGGCCGCCTCGATTGAGATTGGTGAAGCTCCGCTGCCGTCGACGAAGAGCGCGATGACTGAGTCATAGATGGCGGAGGCGTATGAATCAGCGAGGCTCTCGAAGATTGTATCTGCGGGCTTCTAGAAGACTGAGTCAAGGTTGCCGAGATCGGATTGTAGTCCGATACGACTTGTCCCTGAGCGGCTGGAGCCGAGGCGTTGCTTTGGATAGGGGGCGCCATATTTCGCCTGGCCGACTGGGTCATTGCTTGATATTGCTGAATGAGACTCGGCGTGAGAATCTGCCGATGAATCAACATCGTCGAGAACTGCTCTCGTCCTCCTCCCGCCAAATACTGCTCATATTCACTAAATTGTTGAGTTAAGACAGCCTGAGTCGCGCAGCCCCTTGAGAGCGCAAATCGTCCCAATCCATGGGCTTCTTTCAGTAACTGACTTGGATCCATAGTCTTGTGGCCTCAAGAGGACGCGGGGAAACTTGATCTTGCGAAACAGCGTCCCATAAGACTATGACAAATATGAGGATGCATCAAATCATTCAGGTCAATCAAAGAGCGCGTTAAATTTGGCCAGACCCCGAAGCGGCTTCGTAACCGGATTGGCTTGCAAACGCCGTGGAGGATATCCGCTTTGAAGAAGCGATCGTGCGTGCTTCATCGCGCTTTCTGTGTCTCGTTTTTGAAGGGACAGGATCAATTGAATGAAGGGAGCGATAAAGCGCGACATTCTCTCGCCTCGAATGATCGATAAATAGTACACCGTTTCTGATTGATGGCCGAGAAGTCCATGACAATAGGCAAGAAGCGCGTAACACGAGGGAGACAGTGGGTCGTGAGTCAAGGCAGTCTGCAAATCTTGAATGGCCAATTTCGCTGAGTTTCTTTTGTCCTCCAACTTCTTTCCGATGTCCACGATGCTATCTGCGACGTGATAGGAAGCGCGGCAGAAGAACTTCTCTCCTTGAGTCATTCCATGCTTTGCCGCGGGCTCTTCGATATAGGCTGCAATGCCTTTGTTCCCAAGCATGACGCGATTGTCGTAGAGTTGATGGAGAAAGAAGGGCAGCTTGTCAGGCTCTTTGAAGACCTC
>JARGOJ010000018.1:23168-24439 GCA_029210225.1 Planctomycetota bacterium | reverse complement strand
CGATATTGCTGTGAGTCGTTGAGATTTCATATAGCTACAAAAATAGCCCGGCTTAACGGCCGGGATATTTTTATTGGGTGATTTGATCTGAGATCAATCGTCTTCGTCTTCGTCGTCGTCATCAGGGACAATGCTCTCTGGCTTTTCTTTGCCTCGGTGACAGGTGAAGCAGGTGACCTTCGCTTTGGGATTCTTAGGAAAGGTCTTCTTAAGGTCTTTATTGAACCACTTGACGAGCTCTTTGAACTTCGGAGTGAGCTTATGCTTCGACATATCCAACTCCTTCTCGCCTTCCTCTGGGTCAGCCTTGTGGCGCGGTTTCTTCTTGGCGCGGTGGCAGCTGTAACAAGTGACTTTGACAGTGGATTTGGGGAAGAATTTCTTGATCTTCTCGTTGATTGAGCGAGTCAGGAAGAGCTGCTGAAGAGCGATCTTCTTCTTCTGGGTGTTCTTGGCGAAGTCTCTGCGAGGAGTGTAGCTGTGGCAGTGGCTACATTGGGTTCCAAGGCTCTTCTGGATGACCTGCATGTCCTTGTAGAGTTCACGCTGCGTGGTCTTCTTTGGGTAGAACTTGAGCTTGCGAGGAGGAAGCGCCTGGACTTCTTTGTTGGGGTAGAAGGCGTAGGTGCCGACTACGAGGACGGTGAGTATGTAGAGTGCCGCAAGGATTTTCTTAGACATCGTGAGTGAAGCTCCCTTGAAAGACTGCTCGTTTGAGGTGGTCACGAACCATACTTTTCCTTCCAGGCTTGATGATGTCAAGGACTGGAACTCTATGGTCTTTGCGACGGGTGAGGCCTTGTTTTTCTTCAAAAGACAATAAATAAAAAAAGCCCGGCTCGTTGGAGCGGGGCTTTCGCTTTGTTTATCGACGGTTTTTATTGAAGATCAAGCAGAGAATTTTCGTTGCCGCTTGAGTCTTTTTGGCGTTTAGAATTTTTGGGATCTGTGAGCCACTGCTGACCGTCGACGACGAATTTATATTGGTGAGCCCCAGCGTTGAGGGTGAGCGTGACTTCGAACATTCCGTTGCCTTTGTCGCTCATGGGGTTTTGATCTTTGTTCCAGCCATTGAAGCTTCCAGCGACGCTGACCCTAGAGCCAGAGCGCCCTTTGTAGCGAAGCGTGACTTCATAGCGACCGTCAGCGAGTTTCTTCATCGATGGTCCTTGGGTGGTCGTGCTGCCTGCTTTTTGAACAGATCCGGTGGCGACGCGTTCCAAGACCGGGACCGTGGAGCGCTTGAGGAATAGGATTGCAAAGCAAGAACC
>JARGOJ010000018.1:11657-23158 GCA_029210225.1 Planctomycetota bacterium | reverse complement strand
GCTGTGTTCGAAGCTCCCATCGCCTTTTTGGCTTCTTAGGATGACGTCTTTTCCAAGTTGATACCAAGAATGCGCGCCAAATTTCTCGCAGCCTGTGAGTGTTCCGGCGCGTTCGAGGGTGTAGAGGTAGTAGAAGAGCCAGTCGGCTTCTGCGCCAGGGTGTTTATCGGCGCGAAAGTTCTGCGCGAGCCAGGCTGAGCCGTCGCGAATGGCTTTGTCGACCCGAGAGGCGAAGCGTTTCTGGAAGCTCTTCTTCTTTTCAAGTTCGCTCTTAATCACGACGAGGCACGCGACGCCAGCGGCGGTCATGCTTCCTCGCGGGCCTTGGCCAGGTTTGTATCCCCAACCACGGGAGAACATGTCAATGCGTTCGCTACTCGCCATCCAACGTCGTTCGCTCTTCACTGAAATCTGACCGTCAGCGGCCGGGACGCGGAACTGATCGACCTTGCTTCCGTTTTGCTGTTGTTGAGTGATCAAGTAGTTCATGGCGCGTGCCCAAACTTCATCGGGCACTTTCAGGCCGAGGCGCTTTGCGCTTTTGAGTGCGAGCAGGGCAAACTGAGCGTTTGATACGTCATCATCGCCGCCAAAGGGGTAGTTCCACAGTCCGTTCTTCTTTTGATTCTTGATGAGGAACTGGGTCGCTTTGATGAGCCATTTGCGGTCAGCGGGGGCGGCCTTCTTACGAAATTTCTTTCGGGCGACGCTCTTATAGGGGTCGGCGCTGCCAGCCAATTGCACGGCTGTGGGGCTGTAGCGAGCTTCGACCGCGAGGATGCCAATACTCACACTATAGATCTTCTTGATTGGGGCACGAAACATGGCCTTGAAGCCGTTCCGAATAATCGGGCTGCTAGGGTCTTCGCCGGCTTTGAGGAGAGTGAGGAGGGATATGGCGGTTTCCCCAGCGGGGTAGGCGTGGAACCATTTATCCTTGAAGAAGCCGTCTTTACGATCTTGCTTGCTCTTGATGTAGAGGGCGCCTTTTTTCACGGCTTTGTCGACGGCCGGATCTGCGGCGAGCGCGAGCGTCGGACAAAGGAAGAGGGCGGCCAATAAGGATAGGGGGAAGAGTTTTCTCACGATGTTCTCTCTCTCATAGCGGGGACTGACGAAAGAGAGTCGGAGTTCTTGGGATCCGGACAGCGTCTTTGAAATAATTTTCTGTGGGGAGCTTAGTCGGAGAGCTTTTTGACGAGCTTCTTGATGACTTGAGGCAAAATGAACTTTTGCATGACCTTCTCGCCGAGTCTAGGGACGTGGAAGCCGACTCCGATGGTGCAGTCGTAGTAGGCGCGGCAGCTTTTATCGGAGATCGTGTCGAATCGGAGCAAGCCATCATTTCGTTTGAGGTTGCCGGAGATTCGAGTCCAAGAGACCTGGCGAAGATCGTGATCGAGGGTCGATCTGACGACATAGCGAACTTGTGGGAAGGGCCAGGGGAGGCCGACGCGGATGGTCAACTCGCAGCTATTCTCGTCGATCTTCTTGGTCGTTGAGTGCTCGCAGAACGGAATAATCTGATAGAGATTGTCGAGATCGCTGATGCGGCTCCAAGCGATCTCTGCGCTGTTGGGGACCTGGGCTTCGATTTTGCCAGCGTATTCACCATTGCCGAGGCGAACCAACTTCACGTCGGGTTTAATGTTTGTCTGGTGCTTTGGATCGTCGGAGCCAGGTTCCATCAAGGGGCGCTTTCTAGGATGAGGGACGGACGGGGAACTTGGTTTGGAAGTATTTTACCGGCTAAACCAATTTTGCTTATGATCGTCCAAGCTTGGAGAGCCTATATTACAGAGGATAAGTTGAGTCTTTCGTGACCGTGGGGTCAACACTGGGATTCGTGGAGAGCTGATCGTTGATTTTGGAAGGGTTGGAGAAAACTGTCGTCGCGCTCACTGTTGGTTTGATTCTGATCGCAGCATTGGCAGTCGCTGGGCTGACGGTTGTGCCGTTGCAAAGCGGCATTTCAAAAACAGTCATCGATAGTGAGCTTGCCCTCATCCGTTTTATGGATGCGGAGAACGCTAAGAACGGCAAAGGCCAACCGAGGGTCATTCGCTTCGCAGATGGACCCGTCCCAGACCGCAATCCCCGAGTTTCAGCGAAGAATCCGCGAATTCGAGGCAAAACAAAAGCTGGCAAGGGCCCGACGGGGTCCTCGAAGAGGTCCTACTTGGAGCCGAAGTCGAAGGAGAAGGTCGCTTACAGCAACGATTATTATTCTGGAGGAGAGCCGTTTCCTGACGAAGAGCGGGTTCGAGGGATTCCCTGGTTGAAGCGTGAATACAATGTGACTTACTACCGTCCCCAACAAGTCCCGTCCTCGCTGATTCAGTATTATCAGTCTCTTGAGGCGGCGACGCAGTTGATCAAAGAGCCGAAAGGTCGCTTCGAAGAAGGAGTGAACGGGACGAGCTTTACCGTGACGGCGATTCCAAAGACCAGCTATCTAAACACCGTTGTGGGATTGCAGCCGGGAGATAAAATCTTAAGCGTCAACGGCAATAAGATCGCCGGCGTTGGCTTTGCAGCGGCCAAGTCTATCTACGAGCAAGTGAAGGGAGCCTCGAAGTTCGCGGTCAAAATTGAACGTAAGGGGCGTGTCCAAGTCTTGAGTTTTACAGTCAAAAAGCGATAACAGCGTTGTCCACTCTTGGAATGTTGAGGTTTTGAAATGGGTCTATTAGAGAAGTTAATCACGATTTTATCGGTGTTGACGGTGTTAGTGAACGGGTCTCTCGTCACCTTCTACACCTTTGTACCCCGTAACAGCGGTATCCCCGATGAAGCCATCGAATCGGAGATCATCCTCAACGAATGGCTCGACGACGAGCAAAATCCCGAACAGCGCGGCAAGAAGTTCGTTAACGTTCAAGAGATCAGCCAAATCGTTAAGAAGATCCGCAAGAAAACAGGCGCAAAAGCGGCGCTCTCTAAGAAGCAAATCGCCGCCAAGACCAAGTCGTCAAAGTTCGACAACTACTTCGAGTCGAGTGGCAAAGCCGTTCCCCAAGACGAAGCTCACCCAAAAATTCCCTGGATCCGCATTCAAGAAGGCGTCCGCTACGTCAAGCCCAAGCGCATCTCCCCACTGCTTTACAAAAAGGTTCAGCACTTCCAAGATGCCTTCGAATCAGCAAAAGATGGTGGCGGTGAATTTGAAGAAACCAACTTCGGCCCGGCCTACAGAATCAACTGGGTGAAGGACACCTCTCCACTCGGAAAGGTTGCAGGACTCAAAGCCGGCGACAAAATATTGAGCGTCAACGGCCACAAAATCGGAAACAGCTTCACCGCAGCCCGTCAACTCTACGACCAACTCAAAAATGAGAAGAAATTTGCCGTGAAAGTCCTCCGAGACGGACAGCCCACGATGTTGAGCTTCGCCGTCAAATAACTCTCCGCAATCTTTCCTCAACAAACAAAATGACTTCTCTAGAGAGGGCGACGATGTGTCGCCCTCTTCTTTTGATCCCACTCGCTCTCCCCAACGAAACCTCCACTCCTTGATTAACAACTTCTCCCTCAAAGCAGCGCTCTTCGCCGTCACCGCCTCTCTCTCCTTTGCCCTTATGGCCGCCGCCGTTCGCGGCTTGAGCCCCGCAACCTCGGGGATGACCGCCGTCCTGGCACGCAGCCTCGTCGGTCTCATCGTTGTCCTAATACTTCATCGCCTTCTCAAACAACCCTTTCGTATCGTCAACAAAAAGGCCATGCTCCTCCGGGTTCTCGCCGGTTCCGTCGCGCTGATTTCCTTCTTTGAATCCCTGAGAAGGATCGATCTTGCAACCGCAACACTTCTCCTCTACACCTGCCCCCTCTGGGTCTCACTTCTCGCCTACGGATTCCTCGGCGAAAAACTAAAAGCCCACAACTGGGCCGGACTCCCTCTAGGCCTCATCGGCATGGCCATCATCCTCAGCCCCGCCATCCAAGACCTACAAAACACCGAGTTCTCAATGTCGAGCACAAAACATGTTGGACTCGCCCTCGGTGTTCTCTGCTCGTTCTCCTCCGCCATCGCATACACAACACTCAGAGTCCTGGGAAAAACGGATAACTCCCTATCTATCGTCACCTCCTTCTCCGCAACAGCCCTCCTCATAGCCAGCCCCGTCGCTTTTCAATCCCTTGATCATTGGCCCGAAAGCTCAGATCTTCTCAAACTTATCGCTGCCGGACTCTTCGGGGCCTCCGGCCAAGTCTTTCTTACATCTGCATACAAACATGGGAAAGCCGCGCAAGTCGCTGTTATCACGCTCATACAAGTGCCCATTGCCGTACTATTTGCCTATCTCTTCTTCAACACAGAACCAGCTCCAAATTTTCTTATCGGTGCCGTTCTTGTCTTCCTCGGCGCAGCCTTACAAATCTCGCCGAAAAAGGAAGCAGAAGATCAACGAAGCTCATAATGCACTGCTCAGACGATAAAACTACGGAATGCGGGCAAAACAGAGGGGCGAGCACGATTGGTGGTGAGGATGCGCTGAGTGAGCATAAAGTGGTTAAAAGATTCGACCCATTCGGCAGCTTTCCCGAGACTCGGTCACCCCCACCAAACGGCTTTAGCCGTTTGACTCCCCCTCTCAAGAGGGAGAGTAAGAAACACAACAACGACAAGCAAAACTGTCACAATTTGCTAGAGCGTCTGTTATCTATCAGCAATCGAACCGGAGGAAAGGTCCAGCCAGGCGAAGCCTGATCCAACGAGCTCGGGTTGCCGAACCACAGCAAAACAGGGGGTTAAAATCGATAGGGGGCCTTTGCCGGAATGCCGGATCACCCCTGCGAATAAAATAGCAGAGTAAGTTTTGCGGTGGGGCCGGATTGGTGAGGGCGCAGCCCGATCCAACGAGGACAGCAAAACAGGGGGTCAAGATCGATAGGGGGCCTTTGCCCCCTGCGAATAAAATAGCTGTCCTTAAACTGCAGGCCCGCAACCAAGCTCATCCTTAGAGCAAGCTCCAGCCAAGAGCAAGCTCCAGCCAAGAGCAAGCTCCAGACAAGAACAAGCTCCAGACAAGAACAAGCTCAAGCCAAGAGCAAGCTCCTCCCTAGATCAAGCTCAATCAAGCTCCCCCAGGAAGGTCCCAAAGTCCTTATCCCGGAACAGGCTCAAGTCTTCCTGTTCATAGTGCCGCTCATGCTCTGAGTGCAACAAAGCCCTCGACTTAAGAGGATTGACCTCCTCCTTGCTATTCCAATGATCGAAGGCGCAGCTCAAATACCAGTGCATAAAGCCCATCACATATCGAAGGTCTTCATAGCTATAGCCACGCCCCGTCAACAGCGCATCCGCCTGATCTTCATCCAACCTCACCGAAGCCGCATACGCCTCCAAGAACACGACTAAATCCAGCAAATGCGGCAACTCCCCATAAGTCAACGAATGCACCAGCGGATTCTCCTCAAACGCCGCTCGCGCCTGCTTAAACCCTAATCGGAACACCCCAGAAGGATGCGCATCCCGAGAAACCAACTCACAGTTCTCGTGCGCCTCATTCACCGCCCGTGCCAATCGACACAACCACTGACGCTCCTCGTCCTGACGCCGAATTTCCTTCACCACCGCGCCAATCTCCTGCTCCTTTATCTCCATTCTCTCCTGACTCTCAGGCAGCCAAAAATATGGAATAAACACGTAAAAGGTTGAAACCAATAACAAAAATCCAAGCACCCTTAGACTCCAACGACCAACTCCCTGAATTCGAGGGCTCTCCATAGCAATAACAGGCATCTCAGCCTCCTTTGTATCTCACATTTCTAACGAATAAATCATTCTGACGAACACGCCTCTCCCCTTATCAAAGGCCATGCCAAGCAAGATCCAACCGAACGTTCTGAAACACGTCAACGCCCCGAACTGCCTGTGAGATATGCCCCCTGTCGATATGTCTATTTCATGTCAGGAAGCAAAACGCCGTCATACACGGAATCTGTCGCAATTGAGTCTGTCGAGCTGCGAATTTTTGCGAATTTTTGTCGCTTTCTGCGACTTGTGTGGCAGGATCAGTCTCATTCGTTAAGATAGAAAGCACTATGATTCGCGCCCCCTTCGATCGAAAGATCCAATCCTATCAACGGCTCCTTCTCCCCAAGACTCCGGCAGAGTTTAAGCGCTCTCTAGAGAAGTCCAGCGGTCGTCGCATCGAGTTAACGATGACCCATAATCACCGCTCGATGCTCCGCTCAATTCCCCTTCAATCTGGCAGAATTCTCGTTCGCGCCCACAACATGTTTCTCTATGCTCCTCCAACAATGGTCTCGCTCGTCGGGCGTTATATCGCCAATCCGCTCGATCGAATCGCGAGCCACGCCGTTGATTTCTTCATTTCTGGCGAGCTTGACCGCATCGACGCCGTCAAAAAAACGACCCGACAACAAGTTCCCAAGAGAACAAGAGGACGACACTTCAACCTTAGGGAAATCTTCCAAAGCCTCAACGAAGATGAATTTGAAGGACAAATCCAAGCAGGAATCACCTGGAGCAAAGGAAAACGCCTGGCAAAACGGTCGACGACCATCCTTTTTGGCTCATTTACACCAGGCAATGATGAAGACCCAGGACTCATCCGGATTCACCCAGCACTCGATCAAGAGTTCGTCCCGAAGGAATTTGTCGAATTTGTAGTCTTTCACGAGATGATCCATGTAGTGATCCCCGTGCGACTCAGAGATGGTCGCCGCGTCGTCCATCCCCCCGAATTCCGAGAGCGTGAACGAAAGTTTCGCCACTATGAATTCGCGACCAAGTGGGAGAATCACAATCTCCATCGCTTCATTGGTTAGTCTTCAGAACCCAACCTTGATTGAACGCGACGTCTGTGGGAGACTACCCGGCTTTCTACAGGGATCCAGTGCCGAAATCGGCTAGCTCCCTATTCAATATATATGTCATTGACGGACCTAAAGACTCAGTTCAATTCCTCACAGGAAGTCGCTGGACTTGAGACTATGGTTTTGCGCGAGAGGTGGAGACACGATGGCGATTCGCGAAAAAGCGAAAAAGCTCACAAAGTGGATCACAATCCTTGAAGATAAGTTCCCGCCGAACAACTTGCCAAACGAGGACAAACTCCTCGACCAATTTATCCATTACCTCATCTTCTACGCTAACAACGCGACCAATGCCAAGAAGGCATTCAAAGCGCTGAAAAACGAGAATGAGTTTGGTGATTGGAATGAAGTCAGAGTCGCCACTATTAACGAAATCGATCATGTCCTCGATCCCAAACGCATTGAGCACTCCGCCTGGCTAGCCCGAATTATCCGGGGCTTTCTTGAAGGAGTCTGGCAAGTTAATAATGTGATGAGCTTGGCAGGCCTGACGGAAGAGAAGGTTACGAAGGCCAAAGAGGTCCTCAACCTGATCGAAACTAAAGCCAAAGCCGCTATGATCGGAGAGCATGAAGAGCGCCGCGGTGAGACTGAAATCGCCTCTGTGATTCCTCCTTGGGCACCCAACTATCTCCTGACCTATCTCGGTTTAGACTCCAATGTTCCCTGGGATCCCCACACATCTCGCGTCGCGGAACGCTTGAAGATGTTCGATACCAGCGCCAACCTCGTTCGTCGCAAGAAACAACTTCGCGCCTTAGTGAAGACCGATCGTGAAGCTTTACAGCTCCACCACCTGCTCATCGAACTCGGTAAGAAGTTCTGTCACGACAAGGCTCCAAAGTGCCTAAAATGCCCACTTAAGGACGACTGCGACTACTTCAAAAAAGACAAGAAGAACGGAAAGAAGGACGCGTCTGCTACAAAAGCATCCACGACCGCCAAGAAAACTCCGTCCACAAAAGCTAAAAAATCGACCAAGGCCAAGGCTGCGCCGTCTAACCCGAAAAGCACTCCGTCGACGCGAACTAAAGCTGTGTCTAAAGCCAAATCTGGTGCAACGACGCGAAGCACAAAAGCGAAGGCGACAAAGGAGAGTGCTGAGTCCGCGAAAAAAGACGCTTGAACAAGCGATCGGACTTTTGATTTGAAGAAGAAGACAGGCGACCGAGTCAAAGTATAAAGGTCGAGGAAATAGAATGCTTCTAAAACAGTCCCATCCAAGCGCCTCATTGATTTTGGCGTCAATCCTCGCGCTCTCTGTTTCTTCGACAGAAGCCCAACAAAGCCCGGCGGGAAACGATTATCCCAACGGACCGCCGGGTGTTTGGGCGCAGATTGGGGACGAGTTCGTCTTCAAGGACGAAGTCACACAGCTCCATATCAACAGCAAGAAGCGTCTCCCTTTGGATATGGCGCTTGACTCCAAAATCCTCGAGATCGTACTCCGCGTGAACCTCAAAAAAGAGGGCATCACGGCGACCAAAGAGGAAGTTGACAAGGCGTACAACGACGCGATCTACAACGCGAAACGAAACAACTTCGATGCCCTCAAACGCCTCAAAAGCATGGGGATTACCGAGAAGACGTATCGCCGGGCTCTTGAGAATGACTTGCTCATGAAGAAGCGCCTCGCCAAGGTTGAAACCCCCGAAGCGATCGCCAAGTATTTCGATGAAAACAGAAGCAAATACAACCGGCAGTTCCGCGTAGGCCGCTATTTAATCAAGGTTGGAAAGGGCGAAAAAGCGAAGGCGAAAGCCGAACGTCGCGCTCGCGCCATTATCCGGGCTCTAGAAAATGGCGCCGATTGGGACACCATGGTTCGTTCCGGAAGCGAGCACCCGCTGGCCTCGTTTGATGCCGGTGATCTTGGCTGGGTGATTCCTGGGCAAGCTCGCTTTGACAAAGTGATAGAACGAGCCAGGAAGTTGAAAGTTGGAGAGTGTACAAGCGATCCTTTATACTCCCGTGGTAACTATCACATCATAAAGGTCACCGCCGAGCGCACTCCAAAGATCACCTTCGACAAGTTCCGTGATCCGACTCGAGTCAAGGTTGATTTTCGTCGTGAGACTGTGAAGGCCCTTCAAAAGGCATGGATCAAGAAAACGACGATCGTCCGCTTCTCGGGCGCTCCCTCACCTAGCGAGCTCTTCCCCAAATGAAACGATCGACTCTTAGCCTACTCTTCTGTTCCTTGGTCCTTGCTCTCGCACCCCAGAGCGCAGCGGACGATTCTCGTACGGTCAAAGCCTCTGATTTCTTCCCTTTGATCCCGGATATGGAGTGGCATTACGACATCACTCACGTCCGCGGGAAGATGGAAAAGAAGATGCCGTTTCGCGTAAAAGTCGAAACTGACGATCACAAATTTCAGGGTCGCCTGGCGAGGAGTTTTAAGACGAGGCTCGCGTCTGGTCGGAAGCGCAAAGAGGTGCTCCAACGCGAATATTACTGCTATGCCAAGAATGGTGATCTGCAGTGTTACATGCGTGAGAATGGCCCGGTCGAAGTTCCTCTCGACCCTCCACAGACCATCCTAAAAGGGACGATGACGAAAGGGAGCAAATGGTCATGGGAAGGAACCTTCAAGGGTCGCAAGGCTAAATCTTCTTGGGAAGTGAAAGGCTTTGCAAAACTTAGCTTGGAGAAGGTGATCTATGACTGTATCGTGATTTCTCAAACGACCAAAGCGAACGCTTCAAAATCGGTGCAAACCCGAACCTTGTGGTTTGCTAAGGGTATAGGCTTAGTGAAAGAATACGCTGCAGACACAAGCCCCGTCGGTAAAGTTGAGTTGACGGGTGTTTTGAAGTCATACAGCCGTCCTGCAGGTAAATAAGAGGCTTCGGAGAAGATAATGCGAACAAAACTTGTTGTGATCCCAGTCCTGCTCGCTCTTGCTTTGGGACAATCCTTTGTTCACGGGCAAGATGGTGATGCCAAGAAGCCCGAGCCAAAAGCGGCCGGCAAGAAGCCAAACCTCGCGGCTGCCCAACGCGTTGCAAGCAAGCTCTTCCCCTTCAAGAAAGACCAGATCCTTCACTATTCAATGGAGGTCTCCAAGATCGCTGCGAACGGTGACACGAAGGACAAGAAGATTCGTCGTTATACGCTGGAAGTCAGACAAGGCGACGACGATAAGATCAACAATAAGGTCCATCATGTCCTCGAATACCTCATCGACGGAGAGCTTCGTCAGAGAGAATATTTCTTGAGGGTCGATGGAAGCATAGCTTGTTCGAGGCGGATATACGGACCTAAGGAACATGCTCGCCCCTTCGAGATCACCGAGCCGCAAACGATACTCAAGTCGACCTTAACCGTTAACGACGAGTGGAAGTGGAGCGGTAAGATCGGAAAAACTCCTGGATCGAGTGTCACAAAGGTTCTCGAAGAGGTCTTTTTGAAAATCGGCGAGAAAAGCTACCCATGTATCGTTGTTCAAATGACCTTTGATGGAAAAGATGAGAGCAAGGGGACTTCCAAACGTTGGTACAGCCCTGATGTCGGTCTTGTCAAGGAAGTCATTGAGGTGAAGACGCCTACAGAAGGTTTTAAGACCGAGATCCTGTTCAAAAAATCGGACAGCGCGAAGAAGAAGTAATGCGCGGGAAATTATCGAAATCGTAAAGAGTTCTCGACCTACGATTTCCGCTTTTCGTGACACCGGTTAAAATTGCGGGGTGCCGTTTTCTTCAGAATTCGGCATCCTGTTTCTTTATAGGGGTTGTCAAACGTGATTAAAGCTGAGGAGCAGGCGTTCTTAAGGGTTGCATTAAGGAAACGCCTGTTCACCCGAGAAAACCTTGAAGAAGCTATTCGCATTAAGCGGAAGCGAGTCAGCAAGGATTCCCTCACTAAGATCTTAATCCGCATGGAGGTTCTTGATGTCAAGGCTGCCAGGAAGTTGCAGGCGGATCTCCAGGTGCGCCAACCCCAGCGCAAGAAGATTCCCAAGGTCAAGCAAACCACTCAAATCGGTCCTTACCGCGTAGAGAAGTTCCTCGGCGCCGGGGCGATGGGGTCGGTGTACGTTGGCATTCACACAGAGCTTAAGCGTCAGGTCGCATTAAAAGTGCTGCTCGCTGAGCAGCCAACCCAACGCGCCATTGACCGCTTTAAGCGTGAAGCTCGTTTGACGGCCCGCTTGACCCACCCCAACATCGTGCGTGTTCATGATGCCGGGGAAGGAGGCGGCAAGCATTACATCGCCATGGATTTGATCGAGGGCCAGAGCTTAGACGAAGCGTTGACCCTGGGTGAAGTCGATATTGACCGTGCGGCCTTGCTCGTCCAGAAGATCGCCGAGGCGCTCGCTTACGCTCATTCCCAGGGTGTTATTCACCGAGATATGAAGCCGAGCAACGTCCTGTTGAATAAGGATGGCGAGCCGAAGGTGACCGACTTTGGTTTGGCCGTCTTATCCGAGCGCGATAGCATCCGGTTAACGAAGACGGGGGCGGCCGTTGGAACGCCGGCCTATATGGCTCCCGAGCAGGTCCTTGGAGACGCGGATCGTGTCGGCGCCCACACCGACGTTTATGGTATCGGCGCGACCTTCTACGAAATCCTCACCGGGCGCCCGCCGTTTCGGGGGAACACCTTTCTTGAGTTGGCCAACAACATCTGTCAGCGTGAGCCCGAACCGGTCA
>JARGOJ010000018.1:10656-11647 GCA_029210225.1 Planctomycetota bacterium | reverse complement strand
TGAGGTGCCAGAAGAGCTAGAAATCATCTGCCTAAAGGCCCTCGAAAAGGACCTCGACCTTCGCTACAAGAGCGCGGAGGACATGGCGAGTGACTTAAAGAGTTTCCTTCATAAAGAACCGATCACTGCGACGCGCCCCACCGTTATTCAGAACCTGAAAAAATGGACTCGTCGCCACAAGGGAATTACCTATGGCGTCGTCATCGCCTTGATGAGCGTCGCACTGCTAACGGCTTTCTATCTGCGTCTACCTGGGCATCTGGTCTTGAATACAATTCCCAAAGGCGCGGTTGTCATTATTGATGGAGAAGAGTTTAGAACTCCTTTCGAAGATGACAATTTCCCTCCGGGCACCTACGGGATCAAATTTAGACATCCTGGCTACAAGGAGGAAATTCCGGGAGTTTCAGAGCTTTATGTGGCGCGGAACGCGACGACTCAGGTGACTTACAACCTCTTCTCAACGAGAGGGACTTTGGTCGTTCGCTCAGAGCCCCCTGGGGCGACGGTCTCGATTTTTCGAAGCAATGAGAAGGAAGCCTTTCAAACGGGGACAACTGCGTTCGTCGAAGACATGCCGGCGGGGATCTATCGCTTGCATGTGTCGCTTTCCGGACATGAGACGATGGTTTTCCCTGAAGTAAAGGTTGAAGAAGGGAACCAAATGACACGGATGCCCCTGGTCAAGTTGGTGCCTGATGAGGGCTTCTTGACCCTTCGCTCCGACCCGGGGGACGTCTCGATTTCATTGTTGAGTGACGGTTTTGCGCCCAAGACACTGCTGGGCCCATTTACGAAGAAGCGGGTCGGTAGTGGGACCTATCGAGTCTTAGCGCGAAAGAGCGGGTACTTGCCCCGGGAAAAAGAAGTTGTCATTAAGCAGGGCCAGGAACTCGGCACCCGTGTATCCCTTCCTTCATTGGCCAGCGGTCGCTTATAGTTGCCTGGAAAGATTTTGGGCAAGGTCTTAGCCGCCGATTTAGATGGTGAT
>JARGOJ010000018.1:7235-10646 GCA_029210225.1 Planctomycetota bacterium | reverse complement strand
AAGGACATTGTCGCTCTTACTCGGAGTGGCCCCGATCGAACCCCAGAGTTGTCGG
Source organism: Planctomycetota bacterium (assembly GCA_029210225.1). GTDB lineage: Bacteria > Planctomycetota > J058 > J058 > JARGOJ01 > JARGOJ01. The sequence goes on along the minus strand of JARGOJ010000018.1, from coordinate 10,591 downwards.
TCTATCGGCGAGCCTCAGAGGGAGCGCTTTCTTGGCGTAGGGATACGCCTGCGCTCGGTTTGCTAGGCGTCATTCAGGTTGATAGAGATCGACACCTCGACATTATCGCAGGGGGACGGGAGTCGATCGAGTGTTATCACGGTGGCAATGGATATCGTCTATGGAAGGCATTGGTCCCGGGCCGATGGGCGACATTTTCCGATCACGCGACAAGCTCTAAAGCCAGGATTTATGCGATTGACAAGGCCAACATGCTGAATGAGATCCATGCTCTCTCAGGGCGCATTAAGATTCTAGTGGAGCTGCCAGGGAGTCCGATGCTGGCGCCTGTGGTCTCGAAGCGATCGAGCAAAGTTCTTTACTTTGGCCTGCAGCAGCCTTTTGGAGAGCAGTCGCTGTTCTTGATTCTTAGCCAAGATGGCAAACGGGAGCTCTTCAGGTGGAAGTCACCCTCTAGGATTTTAGCGATCCGAGAGGTGTCTGTGCGTGGTGGAATCGACAGCGCGGTTGCTGTTTTGACGGAGCGTGGACCAGTGATGGTGTTCTCGGTGCCGAACAAGAAGAACTTGTTATCTCTTGGGTCAGAGGACTCTCAATTTTCAGCTTTGGAAGTCGGCGCGATTTCCGGTACGGGTTTGGACGATATAGTCGTTTCGGAGCGGGGTCAGATTAAGGTCTTCTCTGGGACCTCGGGGGGCGTGCTCTGGACGAAGGACGGCCGATTTGGTTTGCCGTTCGAGTCGAAGACGCGTAGTGAGCCGGGTCGTCTTTGGATTGACGGCCGTCTCTTTGACGGGGTCGAAGGGAAAGACTGGACTGGCGCGGCGGCCGGACCGTGGATTCATGGGCGCCGTTATCCTGGACCTGTCGTCGACGTGGACGGAGATGGGAGCGCGGAGGTGCTCGCTGTCGGCACGGATTCACGATCTTTAGTGATGTTGCGAACGAATGAAAGCCCATTGCTGTTTAAGGTCGACACAGCGAACGCGACTGACCTGTCCACCGTGGGCGCGGCGCGTTGCAGCGCAGTCTTGGAGGGGCGGGGAGCGGTCGTATTCCTTGGCGATGACGGTCGGATTTTATGGCGCAAGCAGCTCGATACTCGTTTGCATTCCGTTTCATTAACGGCAGACGTCGACGGGGACCAATTGCCAGAAGTCGTGGTTGCTGGCGAGCGCAGACTCTTTTGCCTTTCAGGAAAATTAGGGTCGACCTTGTGGACTGTTCGAAAGACTGCTGGAACAGTGATGGGGGTCGATAACGACTTTGACGATGACAAGTTGCCAGACATTATCACGTCGAATCCTGCAATGATTGTCTCGTCGAAGAACGGTGCGATCATTCGTAAACTGAGTCGATTCGACGAGCCCCGAGGAATTTTGAAACCGGGGGGACATCCGAAGTCAGCGTTGGTGACGGCTGGGGGTGGAGGAGTTGTATCCCTAGAAAAAAGCGCGGAAAACTCTGGGAAACTGGATCGTTTAGTTTGTTACGAGACGAATGGCAGTCGTCGTTGGAGCAAGGAGCGGCTCGTTGATGAAGTTGCACTTTTTCCTCGAAGTAGTCGTGGTGAAGTGTCTCGTTGTATTGTCCGAAATAAGAGATTCCTCATGGTCTTGGGATTGAGAGACGGTGAGAAAATCTGGAGTAAAAAATTCTCCGCCGATATCGTGGGCATGTGTTTGACTCGATCTGCGGTGAAGGGAGAAGTAAGGATTGTCGCGGTCGATTCTCACGGACGCGTGAGTTGTCGCGACGGAAATGGTCAGCGAAAGTGGGCGACTAAGTTGCCGTCGGGGGCAGGGTTGTTCTCGGGACCAGTCATATTTAAGGGAGTCAAGCGTGAGGCGGTCGCGATCGCAGGAGCGTCGAATGATCTCTTCTTCTTGGATACGGAAACAGGCGTTGTAGTCTGGACACGTCACTTGGTGGAGACGGCCAATAAGGGACACCGATTATTGTCGACGAAGTGGGGATCAGCGAAGCGCGCCACTTTGCTCATTGTCAAATCCGACGGAACCCTCACGGCTTTGCAACCACGCTTAAAATCACGAGCACCGGTTTATGGCAAGGCGCAGAAATTGCATCAATTGGTTATCGCCCAGAAAGGGGCTAATGACTTTGAGCTGAAGAAGATTGGAACGCAGTTGCGTCAGCTGAGTCTGTCCAATTCAAATTGGATTGCGGCCCGATTAGAGCACGCACGCTTGTTGTTGAAATTGGAGCAAGAAGGCGATTCCCTCAAACCGGATCCTACGAAAGTTGCACGAAGGAAAGAACTAGCGGAGTCCGCGAGGAAGATTGGTCTGAGCGCGATTCAACAGATTCGAAACGAGTCGTCTGCACGGGGTGATAGAGGGATTAGCATCGACGCGATCTTTATCTTTTCGGATGCGCTGATCACATTGAATGACTTCTCGGGTGCGAGGACCCAGATCACGAAACTGCGAACCATTAATTTGGTGGCGTCTGCAGATTTAGCGATTCGCTTAGGCAATCGGGCGCTCAAATTAAAGAAGTTCAAAGAGGGACGGCAGTTCTTCAATGTGGCGGTTGCGAGCCAGCCTTATGCCGCCAAAGCCCGACGGGGTCGAGCGCTGTCGAAGATTCGTGAGAAGCCAATCGACGATCACTTGGAGCGAATTCGCGCTGATTTGAAAATGGCAATGGTCGTTTTGGATCGGGATGTCGAATTGAGAGCCGTCGCGATATTAATTGCCGTGTTGCGAAAAGACTATGAAGAAGCGCGCGAGCTGTGTGATATCCCTGGAGATTTATTGGAGGAATCCGACGAGAAGTTACGGTTGGCTTTTATTGCTATTCGTAATGGAGTTGAGACCATTGAAAAGGACAAGGGCGCTGCTCGGAGTTCATTCTACTCTGCCTTACTCCCATATGGATTAAAACACGGTTGGGGTGACTTGATTACAACTATTCGCAGTCGACTCACTGACTAAATCAATCCAGTCCTAAGGCCGATGCGAAACCACTGCTCCCACATAATTGCTGCCCACCATCGCAGACGAAGGTTCCTCCAGTCATCGCAGTCGCTGCTGAACTACTAAGGAAGAGCGCGAGGTCGGCGATCTCGTCTTTGCTCACATAGCGCTGCAAAGGAATCGCCTTTGTAAGCTTTTCCTTCATCTCCTTTGTAGGAGTGAGCCGCTTCATTCCTTCAGTGTCTTCGACCGGACCAGGGGCGATGATATTGATTCGAATGCCCATACCGCCCCATTCAAGCGCGAGGGTTCGAGCGAAGGCATCGACTCCCGCTTTGGCCGCGCATACATGAGTTTGAAAAGGCGTCGGCATCCACGCGAGGGTCGCGGAGATGCAGAGAATTGACGCGCCGGGCT
>JARGOJ010000018.1:0-7225 GCA_029210225.1 Planctomycetota bacterium | reverse complement strand
AGGTGTTAAAGGTACCATTGAGATCAATATCCACCACGGTCTTAAACCCATTGGGCGAAATAGCTACGGCGGGGGCTGGGAAGTTGCCTGCGGCCCCGCACACGACATGATCGATGCTTCCGAACTCTTTGTGGGTGGTCTCCATAACCTTGGCGAGGGCGTCGTAGTCACGAACGTCGGCGGACAGCCCCAACGCTCTCCCCCCTTCCGATTGAATAAGCGCTACGGCCTTGTTGAGCTTCTCCTGAGTACGTCCGACGACGACGACCTTGGCGCCGTGATTCGCATATCTCTGCGCAATTCGAAGATTGATTCCGCTCCCGCCTCCAGTGATGACAGCGGTTTGGTCCAAGAGAAGGCTGTCTGCGAAGATACTGGCCATGATTGAAGTTCTTTCCTGCGTTTTTAACTAAAGTCGAGGGGCGGCGCTTACTTTTTAGATTTTAGTGGGTTCTCCCAAACTTCAATCCAGTGTCGTTGTTTATTCCACGTCGCTCCTTGCAGCGCCATGGAGAAGTTCCCAACGACAATGTCAACATCGCCGTCGAGGTCAATGTCTCCAAGGTCCAAACATGGATGGCACGGGTGTCGCTGTTCAAGAATCCACATCTTGAATTCGCCCTTTTTTAATTGCTCGAACCAGACGATAGAAGGCAGCGGATAGCCAGGGAAGTCGCGTTTTGGATTGAATTGAGGTAGAAAGGATGAGGCGACGATGTCGAGGTCCCCGTCGTTATCCAGGTCGGCGGTTTTGACCCCAGAGACGCCATAAACCTTCCCGATATCGTGAGCTTCCCAACCATCCTTGCCCTTGTTTTCGAGCCACCGTAGGCCGTGGTCGTTCTTCGGCATGAGGTCGTCGAGGGTGTCTCCGTTGGCGACAAGGGCATCCAGATCGCCGTCCATATCGAGGTCAACGAGCTGGAGATTATTGGAGCCCCAGGCGGGGTGCGGAGCCTTGTCTAGGACGGTTTGTTTGAACTTGCCGCCTTCGTTTGTGAAGAGCGAGACCTCTTCAAACTCTTGAGAGAAGAGGGCGAGGAAGTCGGGTTTCCCATCGTTGTTGAGGTCGGCTATCGGGGTGTGGATGACTCCGTGGCGCTTGTCGATAGTGTGAATTTTGAAATTGGCTTTGCCCTTTGACCAATCTTTGGTTCGGTTCTCAAGCCATATGAGGCGTCCGCTCGTGTGCCAGCCGAACTCGGAGACGAGGACATCGAGGTCGTTGTCGCCGTCAAGGTCCGCCGTACGAACGTCGCAGACCCGTCCGAGGCCTTCAGCGAGGACGATAGGGACGAGCTTGTTATTGAGCAATTTGAAAACAGCGACGAGGCCTTTGTCGTGATCCATAGGTTGAAAGCTGCCGAGGTCGGAGACGAGAATCTCGTTTTGGCCGTCTCCGTCGATGTCGCAGACTTCAGTGCGGCATGGATAGGGCACTTGCGCGAGAGTGACAAAGGGAATCTGTTTAGAGTTTAGGTCGGGGAATTCGACCTTCATGAGGCGGTGGTGCTGCATGTCGCTGACCAGGGCATAGGGCCGATTGCCGGCTATGCTTTGTACCAGTTGCACGCTGGAGACCCCGGGAGTAGGGGGCGCACCAGCGGGAGCGAATCCCCGAGCTTTGAAGGCGATGGGGCTCTTGAATTGGGCTTTCGAAACAGGCCGCAGGGGAATTGTTTCTGGAGCGCGCTCTTGATACCAGGCGATGACCTCTTCGGCGAGGAAGCCGTCGAGGGGACGGCCTTTCAAACCGATGAACTCATACATCTTGAGGATGTTTTCGGCCCAGGCGAGCTTGGGCAGCACCTTGGGGTCGGGAAAACCGTGGCAGCGGCTGCAAGATTGTCGAAGGAGGGCTTCGCTGATGGGAGCTTTGACTTTTTTTTCCGGCTTCTTTTTGACGGAGGCTTCGATTTCTTGGGAGAATCGTCGGAGCCACAACCGGGAGAAGCGATCAGCGGGACGACCACGAAGGCCAGAACGCTGAGTCGATGTAGGGCATGGGATGATTTTGACAAAGAATCGGTCCTCTCTATAGGTTGCTTAACGATATCAAAGAGCGGGGTCTTGAAAGAATGCAGCTTATGAGTTTATGCAGTCGTCGTCTGGTGTGGGGCACGCTATTGAGCGCCGCGACCCTTGTGTTAAGTGTGAGTTGCCTCACCGGACCGCGGGACCTTTCAAAGTATCCGGAGGCGAAGAACTCGCCCTATAAGTTGCCTTGGAAAGACGGAGAAACGCGTTTTTGTGTTCAGGGGAATTGGGGGATTGTGAGTCATCGCGACCACGGAGAATTCAGCTATGACTTCTTTATGCCGGTGAACTCAATCGTGACCGCGGCCAGAGCTGGCGTTGTCACACGAGTGGTGCAAAAACATACCGGGAACGGGACCAACAAGCCCAATAACAAAGTCGTGATCCGACACGCCGATGGTACCTTTGGCAGCTATTTACACCTTGTTAAGGGTGGGAGTTTGGTGAAGGTGGGCCAGACTGTGCGCCAAGGTGAAGCGATTGCGCGCAGTGGAAATGTTGGCCGCAGCATGTTGCCACATTTGCATTTTCATGTCTCTAAAAAGGGCGGAGAGACGATTCCTATTGCGTTTGTCGACGTTACGGAGGATCGCGGGATCCCTCGGATGTTTAAGTTTTACAAGTCGGGCAATCGCTTTTCGCCTTGACCCTTGGCTCTCACAGCCCTAGAATCTCGACGCTCATGGACTCTGGCGAACAATGCCGAGTCAGTTAACATTTCAAATCAGAAACTACTTATATGAATTTCACAGAGTTGGATCTTTCTCCAGCACTTCAAAAACAGCTCACAGAGCTCGAATTTGTCACTCCTACTCCAATTCAAGAGCAAGCGATTCCCCACATTCTCAAGGGATGCGACGTGGTGGGCAAGGCGGAGACCGGAACCGGTAAGACCTTGGCTTTCTCTCTCCCCCTTATGCACCGCCTCGACAAAGAGCGCGTCAGCATTCAAGCGCTCATTCTCAGCCCCACTCGAGAGTTGGCGCACCAAATCGCAGAGACCTTCTCGAAGTTTGAGCCCGCGACCGGTATCAAGACGGCAACCGTTGTCGGTGGCGAGTCACAAACCGATCAGATGAAGGCTATGCACGCCGGAGCTCAGGTCGTGGTTGGCACCCCTGGCCGTGTCCTCGATTTGATCACTCAAGGATGTTTGTCATTGGCCTGGCTTGACGTTTTGGTCCTCGATGAGGCCGATCGCATGCTCGACATGGGCTTCATGGATCAAATGCGTAAGATTCTCGACAAGACGCCTACAGAGCGACAGACGCTCTTATTCTCGGCGACCTTCGATAAAGCGTTGCGCGGTTTGGCCAGCAAATACATGAAGGACGCGGTCGAAATTCGCACCGCATCGGAAATGAAGACCGCCGATACCATCGATCAAAAATTTGTTCGGGTCAAGTATTACGACAAACAGCGCCTTCTGGAGCAGGTCCTTGAAGGAGTGAGAGGTCACGCGGCGATCATCTTCTTGAACACAAAGCGTGAAGCGAGTCGAGTCGGCCGCGATCTTTGGGGCCGAGGCTTCAGCGCCATCGCCCTTCACGGCGACATGGAACAAAAAATTCGCAATAAGGTCCTTGAAGACTTCCGTAATGGAAAAATCGATGTCCTCGTCGCGACGGATGTGGCCCAGCGCGGACTCGATATCACGAGGGTTGAGCGGGTCGTCAACTTCACTGTGCCTGGCAATCCGGAAGATTACGTCCACAGGATCGGCCGCACCGGTCGCGCTGGTCGTAGCGGCACGGTTTTGACTTTGGTCGATAGCAAAGAGTGGTTTGACTTCGAGCGTATTCAAAAGATGACCGGTCCGAAGCTCTCCGAGTTGAATTTGCCCAGCGGATTTACGCCTTGGGACATGTCTCAGGCCGGAAAGTCAGAATCCCGCGGTCGGGGTGGACCTCGAGGTCGACATGACGGACCTCGTGGCAAGAAACGCTTTCAGAATCGTCGTAGCCGTCGATAAATCGCATTCTTGAAGTGATATTTGTGAGGCCTCAATGCTTCCCTCGGGAATCCTTGAGGCTTTATTGATTTGTGTCCACGACCTGGCTCAAGCGCTCGCGAATGAAGGCTGGCATCTCGGTCGACTTACGCGTCTCCAAATCGAAGAAGACCTCCACAGTATCTTGCGTGGCGCAGAGCGTCTTGGACTCGGCGTTGAACATGCGTTGGTGGTGTTCAATGCTCTTCTTGCCCACTTTTGTGAAGTATCCGTCGATGACGAGGAGGTCTCCGGCGATCATTTCGTGAATGTAGTTGATTTCAATTTTTGCCACGACGAGGCAGACCTGTGAAGCCCTAAGTTGCGCCTGATTGATGCCAATTTTGTTCCACAGGTGAAAGCCAGCGTCATCGAAGTGGCCGGCATAGTAGCGAACGTTCATGTGGCCTAGGTGATCGCAGTCTTTTGGAAAGACCACGCCGCGATGGAGCTCAAAAGGGTCCGTCATTTTGCTTCCTTTTCCGGGGGGAGTTTTGAACTAGAATATCGGACCAACATGAAAAAGAGGACACTCGAAATATGACGATTGAAGGCGTCAGAATTCACCCGCTCAAAAAGATCTGCGATGAGCGAGGCATGATTATGCCCATGCTACGCGCAGATTCGCCGGGCTTTGAACAATTTGGCGAGATTTATTTTTCGGTGTCGTATCCGGGGATCATTAAAGGTTGGCATCTCCATAAATCAATGACCTTAAACTACGCCTGTTTATCGGGCATGATTAAATTGGTCCTCTACGATGAGAGAGTTGATTCTCCGACCTTCAACGCGATTCAGGAACTGTTTCTTGGGGAGAACAACTACGTCCTGGTCACCGTCCCCCCTGGGGTCACAAACGGATTCAAAAACATCGGCCTCAAAGAAGTGATCGTGGCCAATTGCGCGACCTTGCCCCATGATCCGGAGGAGATTTTGCGCTTTGATCCATTGGGGGATCATGTGGATTATGACTGGGATGTAAAACATCGATGACTGATCAATCATTAGTGATTGGCGCCTCAGGATTCGTTGGTCAATATCTTTACAGGGCGCTCCCAGAAGATCAACGGACGGGCACTTATTATCAGCAAGAAGCGCAAGGCCTGCTCAGGCTTGATTGGACTGACGATCTTCAAATCCGAGAACTGCTTCGTAGATGTCAGCCAAATCTTATCTTTGTGCCAGCGAGCTGGACTCATGTCGATGCCTGCGAAGACGACCCCGACCGATGCATGTCGCTGAACGATGGTGGCATGAAGTTGTTGTGTGAAGCCGTCGACCCTGAAAAAGCGCGCATTGTCTATTTCTCTACGGACTATGTCTTTGACGGCAAAGACGGCCCTTATTCTGAGGACAGTCAAACAGCTCCCATTAACGTCTATGGCGAATCGAAGCTGAGCGCTGAACGGCGAGTGTTGGCCCACAGCGATCGAAACTTAGTGATTCGGACGACGGTTGTTTATGGCTGGGAGCAGCGCGGTAAAAATTCCATGGAGCGTCTCATTCGCGGACTGCGAACTGGTCAGAGTTGCCGGGCTCCGGTCGATCAATGGGGCAATCCAACTTATGTTGAGAATTTAGTAGAAGTAAGCTTAGACCTAGTAAAATTGGGCATGAGCGGCATCTTTAATGTTTGTGGGTCAGAGTGGATCAATCGATATCAGTTGGCATTAATGGCGGCCCGAGTCTTTCAGCTCCCTGAAGAATTTGTCGAGCCAATAAAGACGCCCCAACTCAATCAACGCGCAACGCGACCGATGAGGGCTGGGATGAAAGTCGCGAAGGCGCTCGCGGCGACTAGCCATCCATTGTTGACGCCGTTTCAGGGCCTAACGAGAATGAAGGCGAGAGAAGAGCTCTGGGGGATAAATGAGGGATGAAGCCGAGATTCGCGGCCAGATCTTTGAATTAGTGCGCGAATTGCAAAACAGTAGGAAAAAGGACGCGTTCAAGGCCGGGGAATCCTCAGTCCCCTACGCCGGGCGAGTTTATGACCATGAGGATGTGAATCATCTCATTGACGCTTCCCTCGATTTTTGGCTCACAGCCGGTCGTTACGCCCGGCAATTTGAATCGGAGTTCTCAGAGTTCGTCGGCGCCAAGCACACACTCCTCACCAACTCCGGGTCCTCCGCCAACCTCCTGGCCCTCAGCGCTCTGACCTCGCCCAAGCTAGGGGATAGACGGCTGCGCCCTGGAGATGAAGTGTTGACCGTCGCGTCAGGCTTCCCAACAACCGTCAATCCAATACTTCAGAACAATCTCGTTCCAGTCTTTGTCGACGTGGATTTGAAGACTTACAACGTCAATGTCAATCAAATGCGCGCAGCGATAGGCCCCAAAACACGGGCCATCATGTTAGCGCATACTTTGGGGAATCCCTTTAACATTGAAGCGGTCATGGAGCTTGTCAATGAACACGAACTTTGGCTTGTTGAAGATTGTTGCGATGCTCTCGGGGCGCTTTACAAAAGGCAACACGTCGGGACCTTTGGACATCTTGCAACGGCGAGTTTTTACCCAGCTCATCACATGACAATGGGCGAAGGCGGCGCGGTTTTTTGTTCCGACAAGCGCCTGGCACGAATCGTCGAGTCCTTCCGAGATTGGGGCCGGGATTGTTGGTGTCCTCCCGGTCAGGATAATAGCTGCGGAAAGCGTTTTGACTGGCAAATCGGCGATCTGCCGAGGGGCTATGATCATAAATATATCTACTCGCACATCGGCTACAACCTTAAAGCGACGGATATGCAAGCCGCCATCGGGGTTGCCCAAATGAAGAAATTGCCGGGCTTTATCGCGGATCGCCGGGCCAATTTTAAACGTCTCTATCTGGGACTGAGTGAATACCAAGATGCCCTGATCTTGCCCGAAGCCACGGAACATTCGAACCCCAGCTGGTTTGGTTTCCCAATCACGATTCGTGACAAGGCTCCCTTTTCTAGAGCAGAGATCGTCGGGCATTTGGAGAAATCAAAGATCGCGACGAGGATGCTCTTTGGTGGCAATCTGCTGCGCCAGCCTTTGTATAAAGATCGAGAATATAGAGTTGTGGGCGACTTGAAAAACAGCGATCGCATTATGACCGATATGTTTTGGATTGGTGTCTACCCGGGGCTTACAGAAGAAATGGTGAGCTTTATTCTGTCTCAGTTCAGGCAATTTTTCGATGGACTTGCACTTCGGTAGGGAGCTGTT
>JARGOJ010000941.1:917-3816 GCA_029210225.1 Planctomycetota bacterium | reverse complement strand
TTCCAAACCCACCGTTACTGTACAATTGATCGCTATTGAAAAAGCGACCCCAAAGTGTGCCTGACTCGAATCCAATTTCACGAGGTGATCGATTCTAAACCAGTCCCATAAGGGGCTGGTGAGGGCTGAGGATTTGGACAATGCAAACAATGACAACGCCAGCTAAGATAGATGTATGAGCATGAACGAACAACAACTCATTGAGGAAGTGCTTAAACTTCCCGAAGACGCCCAACACCGCGTTATTCAGGCGATTGAAAAACGCGGCGATGAGGAAATGGACCCCGAAATCAAGGCTAAGTGGGCCAAGATCCTAGAGGAGCGGCGCAAAGCCTATGAAGAAGGCCGCAGCAAAACTTACACAAAAGAAGAATTCATGAAACGGCTGCGGGAGCGCGTCGATGCAAAGATCCGAGAATCCTCTCGTCCTTGACGACGGGGCCTTGGAGGATGCAACTGGGCTGGCACTTTTCTTTTTAGAAGACGCTCCAATTAACTTCCGTGGCCCAGACAAGTTGAACCGTTTTTATGATGAGCTAGATGAGGCCTTGGATCGAACACAAGCCTTTCCAGCTTCTCATCCTCTTTTTCGTGCGGGCTATCGACGCTGTCTGTTTCAACGTATGCGATGCAAGGTTTTGTACTGGGTCTATGCGACCGAGACAGTGGTCTTTGGGGTGGCCTACGAGAGCGCTGATCCTGAGACTATTTTCCAGCGTATTGAAGACCGGCGACAAGCTCGGAATGACGAAGACTAAAAGCAAGAGCGACCGGCCAATGTGACTCGAATCCAATTTCAAGAGGTGATCGATTCTAAACCAGCCTCGTAAGGGGCTGGCGCAGGCTGACGATTTGAATAATGCAGAGAACGACAATGCCAGCTAAGATAGGCGTATGGATTTGAAAGATCAGATAAGAGAGCAAGCTCTCAAACTTCCAAAAGACGAGCTACAAGGCTTGGTTGCAGAGCTCAATGAGTATCTAATCAGCGACAATAGCAGCCAGCTTGAAGCCGCCTGGGAAAAGGAACTCCTGAAGCGCAAGAAAGCCCATAAAGAAGGCCACAGCAAGCCTATTCCTTGGTCTGAATTGCGAAGCAAACTTCAGGAGACCATCGATGGCGCTGCCTCTTAATGTCCAACCCGAAGCCTGGGAAGACATTTGCAACGCTCGAATCTACTACCAAGAGAACAGCAACCAAGCCGAAATTAGCTTTCTCACAGAAGTCACCCGAATCTTTGACCTCATCGAGAACGAGCCAGAGATAGGCTCTCCGGGGCCTTTAGGGACAAGGCGCAAACTCTTGCGAGGTTTTCCCTTTTTCGTAGTCTATGAAGTGACTCAGGAAGAATCCCTGGTTTGGTCCGTTTTCAACACACACTTAGAACCTGACGAGTGGCAGCAAAGAGTCTTTGAATCTCGTGAGTCAGAAGATTAGCCTCGTCAAAAACGGGGAGCGGCAAAAGAGACCGGCCGATCTGAGTAGAATCCAATTTCACGAGGTGATCGATTCTAAACCAGTCCCATAAGGAGCTGGTGAGGGCCGAGGATTTGGACAATGCAAAGAATGACTTTCCGAGCTAAGATAGGAGTATGAGCGTGCAAACGGAAAACATTCTTAAGCAGATCTCAAAGCTCTCAGATGAAGAGCGCGAGAATCTCATTACCGAAATCCTCATAAAACATGGGCCTCCGCCGAAAAGTAGCGATGAATCACTGTCGGAGCTAGTCACTCGAAGACTTGAAGAACTGAAGTCGGGAAAAGTGAAAGCCATTCCACTAGCAATGGTCCGAGAGAAGCGAGCGAAAAGGCAGCAAAGGCGACATGAATCTTCCAATTCCTGAGGATCTGGCTTATCACCCCGGAGCAGATCAGGACGCGGAAGAAGCCGAAGAATGGTATGAGAATCGCAGTGAGCGGGCCGCTGATGAATTTGAAGTGGCCTTGCGAGAAGCTGAATGCGCCATTCTTAGGGATCCTTACGCCTACTTGTCATTCACGAAAGATACGAGACGCTACAAAGTCAGTCGTTTTCCATTCTGGGTGATTTACGCGATATTGCCGGACGTGATCTTTGTGCTTGCGGTTGCACATGAAAAGCGTGAGGGCGGCTACTGGCTGGAACGCCTAGAAAACGAAGAGTAACAGGCAAAAGCGACCGGCCGTTGTGGGAGGGCTCGGTCCGTCGCATGGTGACGAACGCAAAGCGTTACGGCAGCTCAGCGAGATCGAGGCTAAGGGCTTCTTATATAGATGCTCTTTTAAAGTACAACTAATCATCTAAATTAAAATGCGCGGGATCCCTGGCCCAGATTCTCCCTAGCGCGGGGGTCAATGGCCACAAGCAAAGACTGGCCTTTTTAAGCGGCTAAAGAAGAAGCAGCAGCACGGCTCACCAGACAAGCGTGAACCATTGCCACCCGCGATCATCACAATTGATCAAGCCAAGCCTTTTAAGACCCTGAAAGCGCTTGCAATCACCAAATCCACAGCCGACAAGCCCTAAAAGCCTCCTCAGGGACGGAGACGAGAGAAAGAAGCGGGACCGCAAGAGTCTTTTGTCGGACTGATTTAGACCAGTTCTTAATGAGTGATCGTTTCTAAACCAGTCTCATAAGGGGCTGGTGAGGGATGAAGATTTGAATAATGCAAAGATTGACAACGCAAGCTAAGATGGGGATATGAGCATGAACGAACAGCAAATTATCGGGGAAGCGAGAAAGCTTCCCGCCGACGCCCAGCGGCGAATCTCAGAAGCACTCCGACAGGAGACTGAGTCGGAGATGCCTCCCGAGATCAAGGCCAAGTGGGCCAAAATCCTGGAAGAGCGACGCAAGACTTACGAAGAAGGCCGAAGCAAAACCTACACACCTGAGGAATCCCTTCGTTTGCTGCGGG
>JARGOJ010000941.1:0-907 GCA_029210225.1 Planctomycetota bacterium | reverse complement strand
GCGCTTTGATGCAAGAATCCGAGAATCCTCTCATCATTGATGAGGGGGCTCACGAAGATGTCGACGCATAAGGAAAACAGTCGACAAAGTAAACAACTAACTCCGCCCACTAAAATTATGGGAGTAGTGAATGGTAAAGGTATCTTCTTTAGGCTCTAGCTTTGAAGCTATTTCTTTTGGTGATAGAAATTGCTTTCATTTTGATTCTCAGAGTAACGTGCAAGTTGCCTATAGTCTAATTGATGAATTGAAGCGAATTTTCTCTCTGCGGAATCCCAAGAGCACCTATATTCTTGACTCACTCAAAATGAAAAAACTTAGCTGGCGCGAAGGCAGGACAACTGCCGGAAGCTATTGCAAGAAATACACGGTTTGTGACAGCTTTTTGGAAGAAATGGGCATTTGCGCGACTTCACGGATGCAAGACATTGAGTTGGAGAAGAGAGTTGTAATAGACATTGAAATTGGGTTAGCTGAGAACAACCACATGTTCTTCGGGCTTCCAGGATTTGATCCAGTAGGCACTCAGCAAATAATATCATTCGTACTTAAAAGAATGGAGAAGTTGAATGACGGACAATTAGTGTTCGTAACCTACCCAGGGTTTTCTCCACCACCATGCCTTAGTCTTGGTCGTTGTGTAGATTTCACAAAGGAAACCCCTTGAAGTGACAAGAAGCTTGGAGCAATGTTTGAACTGCGAGACAACCATAAACTCACGCCTTAAGTCCTCTGACGGCTCACGCTCGTGATCATCAAAGAACAATTCGTCCGCGTTTTCTTCGTTCAGTCGTTCAGTCGATCCCTCACTTGATTGAAAATTTGATGATAGAGACCTGTTGTTTCAGTCTTTCTTCAATTTGACGCCAAGCTCTTCCAAGACTGTTTCCGCCAGATACACAAGACT
>JARGOJ010000940.1 GCA_029210225.1 Planctomycetota bacterium | reverse complement strand
GGAAGCGCATCCTCGTCTTCGGATTAGTGCTGTCTTCCATTCCCGCTATGATGCTGATCTTTCTCGTCCAAAAGATCGTCACCAAACCGCTTCGACAAATCACCGAAGCGGCCTTGAAAGTCGCTGAAGGCGACAGCACCGCACGAGTCCATGTGGGCACCAGGGACGAAGCAGCGGTGCTCGCCTCCGCCTTCAATGACATGGTCCAGCGCCTTGAGCAAGACATTGAATCGATGAGCGCGATGAGCGAAGGAATGCTTCGGAGTGAGCGCCTCGCAACCGCTGGAGCCCTCGCCGCAGGGGTCGCTCACGAAGTGAACAATCCCTTGGCGGCTATGAGTTCATTAGTCCAGCTCGTGCAAACCCGCTGCCCCGAGGCCGACAAACAAATCTTAGAACAAGCCCTGGACCAAATGGACAGAATCGCGGCGGCCCTCAAAGACCTTATGGAGTTGGCCAGACCTCGGGAAGAAAAGATCAGCCTCGGAAGTATCAATGAAGTCGTCACAAAAACAGTGCGCTTTTTGAAATATGACAAGCGCTTTCGGACAACCACGATTCAAACGAATCTCGCGAAGGATATGCCCGCGATAGAATTGGATTCTGATCGCCTCCAGCAGGTCATCATGAACTTGCTCATCAACGCCCAACATGCCGTTCAGAGCAAAGAAGGCGGCATGGTCAAAATACTCACTGAATTCGATAACGAGCAGGTTTCAGTGAAGGTCGTTGACAATGGAGGAGGCATTCCAGAAGATGTCCAAGAGCAAATCTTCGAGCCGTTTTTTACAACCAAAGCCCCAGGAGCTGGGACCGGCCTGGGACTCGCGGTTTGCAGAGATATCGCCCGAGCCCATCAGGGCACCTTAACCTTGGCGAGTCAGCCAGCATCCGAAACGACCTTCACCCTCGCCCTACCACGGAGACACAGTGAATCAGCAAGTGAAGAATAGTCCCCGGGTCCTCCTCGCCGAGGATGACGCAGCCCTCGGGCCAGTCATGCTCGCAGTCTTAGAGGATGGAGGAATGACCGTCGACTTCGCAAAGGACGGCGCCATGGCGCTTGAGCTTTATGAAGCGGCCCTCGAAGCGGGGAATCCCCCGGACTTGGTCATTTCTGATATCAACATGCCTAAAATTGACGGGCTCACTCTGATCAGTCGCCTCAAGGATCATGATAAAGAGCTCCCTGTCATCTTTGTGACTGCGTATTCCTCCGTCGACAGCGCCATTGAAGCCCTTAGAAAAGGCGCTTACGATTATTTAACCAAGCCTTTTCGTAATGATCGATTATTGCAGGTCGCACGAAACGCCTATAAACAAAGGAATTTAGAGCAAGAGAATCAAGTCCTCAAGAAGACCATTCAACGGACCCTTGGAGTCAAGAATATTGTCAGCCGCAGCCCAAGCATGGACAGGGTTTTTCGCGTCATTGAAAAGGCCGCACCAAGCTCGGCCTCCATTCTTATTCGCGGAGAGACTGGGACAGGGAAAGAGCTGGTTGCTCGCGCTCTGCACCATGCCTCAGAACGCAGCCAGCATCCCTTTGTCTCTATTAACTGTGGCGCGCTCCCCGAAGGACTCTTAGAGAGCGAACTCTTTGGCCACGAGAAGGGCGCCTTCTCTGGCGCCGTGAAGAACTCGACAGGGCTCTTTCGAGCGGCGGATAAGGGAACCCTCTTCCTCGATGAATTAGGAGAAATGCCAGCCTCGCTTCAAGTCAAGTTGTTAAGGGTTTTAGAGAGTCGCGAAGTGCGTCCTATTGGCAGCACCAAACCTATTCCTATTGATGTTCGTGTCCTTGGAGCAACTCACAAAGACCTTTTGGAGGAAATTGAAGAGGGCCGTTTCCGGGAAGATCTCTACTATCGATTAGCCGTCATTGAAGTCGAAGTGCCGCCCCTAAGAAAGCGCCCCGACGACCTCATCCTCCTCGCGAAGCACTTCTTAAAAGAATTGAACGAGATGAACGGACGCGAAGGTTGCACATTGAGCCAAGAAATGACGGATCTATTGACGAGCTATGACTGGCCTGGCAATGTCCGTGAATTGAGAAATGCTATGGAGCACGCGGCAACCTTGGGAGAGCAAGAGCTGAAGGTGGAAGATTTACCCCCACGCATTCGCAAAGGCGCGAAGATGAAGAACACTCTAAATCCCCAAGCCGACAGTCATATTGGCTCCTTTATCCCTCTCTCTGAGCTTGAAAAGACCCACGTCCTGGCCTTGCTCAACTTCTTCGCCGGTGATAGGCGGCGAACCGCAGAGGTCCTTGGAATTGACCTCTCCACCCTCTATCGCAAGATCAAGCGTTGGGAAAAAGACGAATAGCCATCCTCAGGCTCCAAAGGAAAACGAGTCTCAAAATTTTCTCCGTATCCTTTCTGAGTCCTTGTCCGTCCTTGGGATAAAAGGAGAATGAACTCATGAGCCAAAGCGAAAAGCCATCCGACTTAAAGAACCCAAGAGAGGCCATTCGCGGCGCCTTTCTAGAGATGATGGGACAGGTCAAAGATTTTCACAGCGCCCTACATCGCTACGCCTGCGGCCTCACTGGAAATGTATGGGACGCCGAAGACCTGTGCCAAGAAGCGATACTTCGTGCTTTTGGTCGCATTGGCCTTGGAGGCGACGAAATCAAAGACCTTCGAGCCTATCTCTTCCGGGTCGCGACCAACCTCTGGCTCGATCAATGCCGCAAGAAGCAACCGATGCTCATGGAGCTTCCTGAAGCCATCACCACCGAAGACAAGCCCTACCAGCCCGACATTGGGATCGCCCTAGAGCGCCTTGCGACAGCCCTGCCGCCGCGAGAGAGGTCCGCGGTCCTCTTGAAAGATGTCGTGGGCTTCACATTGAATGAGTCGGCAGAGACCTTAGATATCAGCCTCGGAGCGGTCAAAGCAGCGCTCCACAGAGGTCGACAACGACTAGGTACAATGCAAGATGAAAGCCCTGTGACTCCTGTTCAGGCAGGACTCTCTCCAGAGCTTGTTGACAGTTTGGTGTCCGCTTTTAATTCGCGGGATGTGCCGAAGCTTCTCAGCCTCATGACCGAAGACGCGGAGACTGATTTGCTAGGGGTCATGAAGTCGCGTCGTAAAGACACCCGCGAAATGGTCATTGGCCACACCTTGGAAGATCCAAGCTTGAAGCGCGCCGAGATTGTGACTTTTCAGGGCTCCCCATTGATTCTCCTGTGGCATGACGTCAAAGGAGAAGAGGTGATTATGGAAGTCTTGAGGATTGAAGTGGAGGGGGACAAGATAAGTAAAACCCGCTGGTATTACTTCTGTCCAGATAGCCTGCGCTATGTTGGAAAGACTCTCAATATTCCTGTGCAGGTTCATGGTTTTCATGGAGTAAAATGAGTCGCGTCAAGGTCCTCCCAAGAATGAGAAGTCAATCCCATGAATGATATGGCCAAGAAGCAAAGCAGTGAGCCGGTGATAAATAGTCCCTGGTCGAAACGATGGCTTCTTGCGCTCATTCTGTGCCTCCTAATGATTTGGCCGACTTGGAATAGTCGGCCAAGGGTCCGCGCCCAATTTTATAAAACAGTGTTCTTACTCGGTCCCAAAGACAAGAGAAGCTGGTGCCTTCGGAAACTCGGCGCTGAGGACCTGAGTGAAGAATCGGACATCATTGCCGAGTGCTGTCTTGTGTCTCTAAAAGGCCCCGATCCTTCGCTCAAAACAAAGGCGTACTATCGATTGCTTCTTCTCAAGCCCCATCCAAAGCTTGATATCGAAGCCTTCATCCCACTGATGACCCATTCCGATTCGGAGATTCGTCAGATAGCAACGGTTGTTGTTAGC
>JARGOJ010000939.1:1261-3818 GCA_029210225.1 Planctomycetota bacterium | reverse complement strand
AGTATTGCTGCCTGAATCTCCAAAGGAGAACAGCCTTGAAACGCACTTTGTCCGCTAAGGCAGTAGTACATCAGCGCTCCAAAGCTCCAGACATCAGAGGCCGGGCCCAGTTCTTGCCCCTCAACTTGCTCAGGGCTCATATAGGTAAAGGTTCCTAATTGCTCACCCGCTGTAGAAAGGGAATGAGTTAAACCGACCATCTCAACATCGGAGCCTGCCTTTTTCTTAATGAGCCCGAAGTCGACAAGGACCGGTTGACCGTTACCTTCCCTAATAATGACATTGTAGGGCTTAAGGTCTCGATGGATGACACCTAGCTCGTGACAGTAACTCAACGCCTTCGCTAAGGAACAAAAAAGATCAATCCAATCCCAAACATCGAATTGACACCCCCTATTCGTAGTCGTTACGAGGTCGTGAAGTGTTTCTCCCTCAATAAAATCCATAGCAAGGAAATGACGTCCCTGGTCCATTCCATAGCGATGGAATCTTACAATGTTTGGATGAGAGAGCTGTGAAAGAACCTTCGCCTCTCTCTCAAACCTTTGAACTTCACGTTTCTCATGACGGTCATTCAGGATGGTCTTTACGGCAAACAATTGGCCGTTCTCTCCACGAGCTCGAAAAACGACACCCATCCCACCCCGGCTTATCTCGCAATCAATAAGATAGCCGCCAAGCAATGTCCCAGATGTCAACATTGGAAGTTTTTGACGTTGTCCAGGATTTGAAATTGGATTGAAATTGGGGGTATCATTCAGCTCCCCGCGGTTGCTTCCAATCGTCTTTATCTGCAACGCGTTTCTAATTAAGGCCTGATTTTGACTGCTATTCTGGGCCTCAGCGAGTCCCAACTGCTCGAATTGCATTTTATCGAGAAGGCCGCTGTTTAAAAGGAGCAAGCCAATCGAACCATCAGCGAGCCCTGATTGTTTCAAATTGATTTGAGCGATCTGATCCCGACTGACCCAACCTTGCTCCTGAAGCCAAACGATTTGCCACTCGTTACGCGTCATTCGAAGGGCGCTCCCAAAGCTCTGGTTGGCGACAATCAAGAAAGAAATGACCTGGCATGAATGACTCAAAAAAAACAGTAGATAGACACATCAAAGGTCGACCCTGGGAAAAATCTATCGTGTGACCAACAAACAATTCTTTTCTCATCCTTCAGCGCTTAACACTGTCAGAGGACTTCTGGGCAGAGTATCTTCTCGGATTGACCGAAGCTATCGAGCATTCCTTGACTGGCGATCTGGTACAGCCTGTGCACATAGTCGAGCTTTTTCATGAGCGTGCCATAGCCCGCCAGCTCTTCTTCACCCCAGGTTTCGAGAAGTTTTTCACGATCGTGATCGACGCAGTTGGCCTGCTTATTCTGCCAGAGCGTAATTTCCTTGGTGGCTAATTCACTCAAGAAGATATGAAAACTCTCGAATTTAATGCGCGTTTCCAGATCAATTTCGCCGTCAATAAAGAAGCTCTTTTTTAGGAAGCTCAAAGTCGCTTTGGGAGTCTTCACCGCGCCATAAAATTCAGCGGCGTGGCTTTTCAATTTTGATTGAGGAGAGAAGTAAATTTGCTGGACGGCCTTAGTGAATGTGCCGGCTTTCATAACATTGTAAAGCGGAACAATGAAGTTCTGAAAACAATGGGCGTAGCGCTCATCCAGGGCAGTGAGGACCGCAGAGTCAATGTCCGATTCGAGCACCTCGTCGTAATGAGATAAGTTCGTCATTAACACAGCGGCACAGTAAAAACTCTTTGAGCAAGCTTCAAGAATGGACTCTCTATAATTAGAAGGCTGATCTTCAACTTCTGGCAAGGCATGAAGAAGATCCGCGAAGGCATACCAGTCTGGCTGTTCTGCGCCACTATCTAATTCACTCTCTTTATTATTAGCTTTCTCATTCTCCTGCGCCCATTCAATCAGCGATTGGAGCCCTTCCCAAAGCTCATTCTTGTCGCTCATTTCAGGCAGCTGCTCTTTAAGATGAGCCTGCAATTCTGTCAGCAATCCATAGAGACTCGTGACCGGCTTTGTGTCTTTGATAAGAGAGAGATTCGCAGACTCCTCAAGAGCACCAGCAATCACCTCTTGCTGTTCTTTGCTGAGTGTTTGAGATTGATCCGCCAAGGCCTGAAAAGACTGATTTAATCCTGACAAATTGTATCGCCAGTATTCATCAATAACATTCGGCTCGGTGAGGCTCAGGGAACAATGGAGATCGTAAATGGCATCTCTTTTAGCGAGGCGCTCGAAAAGCGCTAGGATTTTTTTCACGTCGCTCTCTAAGGCCTCGGCCATTAGAAATCTCTCTTCATGTCTAGAATGTTGCTAAGCCCCGCACAAGCCTTTGGGCCGCGACAGATTAGAGACTAGAACAGTCGAGCAAGATCAGACTCATGGAGAAAGCCTTCAAGACCAACTCTCTCAAGCTCCACACTCTATTCTCTGCTCCAAATTAATGATGGGACACTCAACAATCTCCTGATCGAATTTCTCCCACTCTCACGATCCAAATGCTTGTGCTAACCCTTATCCCGGGCTCGCTTCTTG
>JARGOJ010000939.1:0-1179 GCA_029210225.1 Planctomycetota bacterium | reverse complement strand
ATCGACTGCCGCCTCGACGATGGTCTCGGCTTGGCGCGCCCCGACTCTGGACGCTTTGGCACTCGGTCGGAGCTTTTCGTAACCGTGCCCTCAACTGCTACCTCGGGCCCTGGCCCTTTTGCTCCCAGCTCGGGGAGGCTGACTGTTCCTGTCGCTTTCATCGTTCTAGAGCTCGCCGACCGACGAAGCTCATCGCGCTTCTGAGAATGAACCGACAGCTTCTCTTTCAGCACTGTCTTTCGAGTCATGAGCTGCTCAAAAACCTGCTCGTCATCGACCTTCGCTTTCTTCGCCTCTTGGATACGATGGGACAAAGCCGAGAAGTCTAGACGGCGCAGCGCAATATCAAAGACAAACAAGATGGACGCAAAGAACAATAACCAAGGCCAAACGTCCTTCGAAGACTGAGACGACTCCCCAGAACGCTCAAAAATCCCCCGTGGCGTCTCCTTCAAAGAGTAAGCCTTCCCCCCGGTTAAGCTCGCCAGGCGTGATAACAACTGAGGATTTGATTTGAGGTCTTTGTATTCCCGAGGATAGGACATCACCACTCCTCGGGTCGCCAGAGGACGCTCCCGCTTGCCCTCCTGCAAACCTGCTGTGACTAGATAAACCCCCGCTCTTGGCGCTGAGAAGGCTCCCTCGTATCGACCGGGACCGACTTGGATCAACTTCACAGGTTCAATCTTCGGGCTCCCGGGAGGAGGAACGATTCGAGCCCGGAGGTCGAGAAATTCGTCTTGGCGCTCCGGCATATCCACCGTGATCCGACCCTCGCCGCGATCCCAACGCAAATCCAATGAAACCGATGGATCTCCGCGATCCTTACAAAGCCACTCCGTCGTCCGCGCCCAAAACTGACCGAGCCCTTCCCAATTGCGCCAATCCTTCCCCCAAGCACCCTTTATGCTGGAAGTGAACGCCAAGCTCTTGCCCAAACCAACCCGCCAACGAGCCAGAATAGGTCCGTCCGTCTTGCCTTCCTTACCCTTAGTGCTCGAAACTAACAACTCCGCGTCTTCCCGAGCGCTCGTCAACACAAAGCCATGAAGCGGCGGCCACTGCGCTCCTTCTTCAAGCAACTCTGAGGGCAGCAATGACTGAGGCACAAAGCTCTTCTCCACCAATAAAGAACGGCTCGCCGTCAGGGTGTCTTTCGTAAAAATACGGGGCAGCTCC
>JARGOJ010000017.1 GCA_029210225.1 Planctomycetota bacterium | reverse complement strand
GAACGGCATCCATGTTTTCAATGGACGAATACCCAGCCATGGCTGAGATTAGGATAAGAATTGACACAATTTTGAACGTCGTCGTTTTAGAGCGCATTGCCGACCGTGCTTTCAAACAGTTTTACGAATGACATAAGGCTCTTTGACGTGATTCACGGGGACTTGGGTTTTCATATCTTGTTCGACTCAGGTATTTCTTTTCGAGGCGCCAGTTCTCTGACAAAAAGTTGGTTATTCCTCACCACTATGGATCGACGCTGTCCGTGGAACAACGGTTTTAGGCGTTGGAAAGACTTTGGCACGAGATTTCCTAGGGAAGAGGGAAAAGAAAGGTGACCTGTTATGTTCTCCGCCAACTTCGCCATTAGCCATGTGTTTTTCTCGCCTTTTGAGGTGCTCCAAGCCCTCGGAAGTACCCTCATGATCTACGCCGGGGTGTGTTGTGCCCTTTCGTTTTTCGTAGGTGTTGGGCACTCTATTTGGAGCCGGAGAAAACCCTGAGGACCCAGCTTTGAGGGCTGAAAACACCAAGAAGGCCCGAAACGGCGTTCCGCGTCCGCAGGCAAATTGAAATCTAATGCTAGTCGTGACTTCCCAGAACGTTACACTGACCCGTCACGGATTTGGCAGACAGACACATTGGGTTTCATGGAACAAGACACTAAAATCACGGGCCGCCTTCCTCAAATGGAAGAAGAAGTGGTCGCCGGCAATAAATTCGGCACCTTTGCAGGGGTGTTTACCCCAAGCATCTTGACCATTCTCGGCGTCATCATGTTTATGCGCTCGGGTTTTGTTGTGGGGCAATCGGGGATCTGGGGTGCCATTTTGGTCCTCATCATCGCCAAGGCCATCACCCTCCTGACCGCCCTCTCCGTGAGCGCCATCAGCACGAATATGCAGGTCCGAGGCGGGGGCGCCTATTTCATGATTTCACGGGTGCTCGGCCCGGAGTTTGGTGGGGCCATTGGTCTCGCGCTCTTCACCGCCCAAGCGCTCTCGGTTCCCTTCTACATTATTGGTTTCACCAGCGCTGTCACCCTCACCTTCCCTGAGCTCATGCCCTACTACATGTACATTTCCATGGGCTCGGGAGCTTTCTTGTTACTCATTGCCTACGTCGGGGCTGGATGGGCGCTCCGAAGCCAATTTGTGATTATGCTGGTGCTCTTCGCCGCTGTCGTCTTCACCCTAGGTGGCCTCGCTGTTGGCTTTGACATGGAGCTCTTCCAGCAAAATTGGAGCGCCGACTATTCGGCCCTCGACCCGACCAACCCAGACGGCCCGAAATATAGCTTTTGGCTTGTCTTTGCGATTTACTTCCCTGCGGTGACCGGCATCCTCGCTGGGGTGAATATGTCCGGCGACTTGAAAGATCCGGCGCGCAGTATTCCAAACGGCACTTTCCTCGCTGTCGGCGTATCCTCCCTGGTCTACCTTCTACTCGCCTTGCTCGCTGGAGGCTCAGTCTCCCGACTCGACCTCATTGAGAAGCCCTACGAGAGCTTGAAAGAGAACGCGCTCTTTGGGCAAGGCTTGGTGGTGGCTGCGGGGGTCTTCGCTGCGTCCCTCTCCAGTGCTCTCGGGAGCTACCTTGGCGCGCCAAGAATTCTACAGGCGGTGTCTCGGGACAATATCCTGGGCTTTCTGAGCCCCTTCGCCAAAGGAACGGCAAAGGGAGACGAACCTCGCCGAGCACTTATTCTTACCGCGATCATGACCTTCTTGGTTTTGCTTTGGGCGGGGAATGGTCAAAGGGCTGAAGGCGAGAGTGATCCCTTGGACGCTGTCGCGAACATCTTGACCATGTTCTTCCTCTATACATACGGTATGACGAACTGGGCGGCCTTCATCGAAGCCATCGGCCAGAATCCGTCTTTCCGGCCGCGCTTCCAATACTTTCACTGGGTTACGGCGTTGCTCGGGGCCGTAAGCTGCGTTGGTGTGGCGTTACTTATCGATCCCGTCTCCGCGGTCATCGCCGCGTTGATCGTGGCGCTGCTGCTCTGGTACATCACGACAAGGGAACTTGAGACCTCTTTCGGAGACGCTCGTCGGGGCCTGGCCTATTCATCTTTACGTAAGAGCTTGCTCAAGTTGAACGCCATGGAGGAAGACCCGAAGAACTGGCGTCCCACTATCCTTGTGTTTTCAGGGAATCCAGCGTCTCGCGAAGCGCTCGTGTCTTTCTCCGTCTGGTTGGAGTCTGGGCGGGGCATCGTTCTTTTAGCAAACGTCCTCAAAGGGGAGATCAAAGACCGACTGAGAGAGCGATCGGAGGCGACGAAGCAGCTGAGGGCCTTCTGCAAGGAGAAGAGCATCCAGGCTTTCCCTGTGATTGCCGTCGACAAGAACATCGACTCTTGCATCTCTTTCCTCGTCCAATCAACCTGCGTTGGACCTATCCGTCCGAATCTGGTCATGTTTGGCTGGACTGGGACAGGTGATCGATTTGCCCAATTGGCTCGGCACCTGCGAAACGCGGAGACCCTGGGAATCAGTCAGGTCTTGACCCGAGACCGGGGTGTGCCCCGAACAGATAGCAAGAAGCGCATTGATGTTTGGTGGAGAGGCCAGGAAAACGGCGGCCTCATGGTGATTCTAGCCCATCTCCTCACTCGAAACTGGGAGTGGGTGCGGTCGACGATTCGGGTCCTTCGGGTTGTGGAGAGTGAAGCTGAGAAACTCATGGCCGAGCAAGACCTCAAAGACCTTATCGATCGGGCTCGAGTGAAAGCCGACGTTCACGCGGTTGTGAACGACGGCAAGGCGTTCAGCTGGATTCTCTACGAGCAATCAAAAGACGCGGATTGTGTCTTCCTTGGCATGGAGCTTCCAGAAGAGGGTGACGAAGAGCGCTGGCACGCGACATACAAGTCCATGCTTAAAGGACTGCCGACGACGCTGCTTGTCAACTCAGTGGGTGTCGAGGATATGTTTGCTTAACCCGCGTCGAAGTCGCGCTGACTTTGGAAGAAGAGCAAGTAGCCGAGGACTTTTTCGTTGTCGACAAAGCGGTAGCTGAGGTCTTCGCTGAACGAGATGATGGAGTCGACTTCGAGTTTACGCGGAACGGTGGCTTCGAGGGGCTTGTTGTCGACAAAGGTTCCGTTTGTCGAGCCGCTATCCGCGACATACCAGTCGCTACCTCGCTTCATGAAGTATGCGTGAAACTTAGAAATCAACGGGTCTTTGATGAACACGTCGTTATTGTTGGCGCGACCCACAGTGATCATGTGGGGGAAGGACCCCTTCGTCTTCTTGACTAAGCGGTACAACATCGCGGAGAACAACTCGACTGGTGAGGCTTCTTTCGTTCCTCCTCCCGCCATTGTGAAATAGCCGCTCGATGTGGAGCGAGTCAACATGCTCTCTTGAATGAGAAAGTGGTAGGGGTTTTCTTCCACGAAGCGGTCGCAGCCGACATTGAGCCAGTGTTCGGCGAAGTCTCGAAGGTTCGTCGCGTTCCGATCTGTTTCAGTGACCTCTTTATCGACGGCGTCTTCAGCGTCCTTCGCGTCTTTGGCTTCCTTGGCTTCTTGTTTAAGGATTTGCTCTCGGTTCACTTTGGGAAAAAACAGAGTGCGTTTGACGAGGTCTCCTCTAACTTCAACGTCAAGCTTGCGGGTCGGATCCCACGGGTTTTTGTCTGGCCGGTCCGTCATCGAGTATTTGTCCTTTAAAGGTCGGCCAGGGTTTTCCTTACTGAGGCCAAGTAATATCAAAATATCTCGAAATGGATGTTTTGCCTAAGGAAAATGTCAATTGAAGCAAAGAATCAGCGTTCGATCTGGTGTCCAAAAAACTTGACATGGTTGCACATTCGATGGTTGTCCAAGAAGCGAAACGCGCTGTCCTCGCTAAAACAAATCCTAGAGTTGACGTCGATCTTGTAGGGTTGCTTGGGGTGCAGCTCGACGCCGTTGAGGAATGTTCCATTTGTGGAACCATTATCAATGAGATACCAGTCCTCGCCACGTTTCTCAAAGTGAGCGTGAACTTTGGAGATGCGGCTATTGCTTATGTAAATGTCGTTTTTACTCGATCGTCCGATGCTAATCGCTCCCGCTTCGGAGGGGGCCTTCTGAACAAGGCGATAGACAAGCGCAGCAAACAGATCCACCGGCCCCGAAGTCTCTGTGTCCTGGCCATTCACAGTTCCCTGAATACCAGAATCGGCCTTTCGACTCATAAGGGTTTCCTGGATCAGGAAATGAAAGGGATATTCACTAAGGAATTGGTCGAGTCCAAAACGGTGACAGTGCTTGGCGAATTCGCGCAGCGTGGTTGCGTTTGAATCGACATCAGAAACGTCATCGGTGGGAACAGGGAGGGGTTGTTTCGAGACTGTTTTGGCGAAGATACGACTTGGCCGAGAACGAATTCTGTGCGTCTGTTTTGTCGCGTTTGAACCTAATGAGACGTCGCTCTCTTTACGTGCTTTCCACGGACTGTCATTTTCAGTATTCATAAGCTATTTATCGCTCTTATGGTATTTGAAAGAAGGAGTGAGGGGGTTGTTACTCGTCGTTTTGACTTAGATCGGCGCCGCTGTTGAGAGTGGCTTCGTCTCCAGCCCGTTTGACCTCTTCGAGAATGGCATTGGAATTGAGTGTCTTCGGAAGTGCTGCCTGAGATCCTGAGACGAGCTCGACAACCTTCACGGCTTGCTCAGGGCCCTTAAACAAGAGTCCGTAAATCTCGCGAATATCGGCGAAGGCTTCACCGTTGCTATTTGTTTCAATCTGATAGAGAACAGTCCCCTTCGCGCTTACGAAGTTAATGGTCTTCTTCTCCGGGGTCTTGTAGTTCTCGCGCTTCATGACCCGCCATGCGCCCCAATCGACCACGTTTGTCGGCGTGAATATCTCGGGTTCGGAGGCCATTTCAGTGTGTTGAATGGCAGGGGACAATGCCAACAAAAACAACATGTTGTCAACGCTCTGAGGGCGATAGCGAAAGACGACTAAATCGGCCCC
Organism: Planctomycetota bacterium; assembly: GCA_029210225.1. Classification (GTDB taxonomy): domain Bacteria; phylum Planctomycetota; class J058; order J058; family JARGOJ01; genus JARGOJ01. Next base: position 19,625 of record JARGOJ010000017.1, on the reverse strand, counting down.
AAACGTGAGTATCCCACTGGCAAAGAGCGGTCCGCCGAGCACGATCTCCTGGCAGTCCCCCCAAAGACTATATTGAAGTTCTCCCTGTAATTTCGGGGTTCCGTATCTCTCATTCCAGGTCTTGATGGTCCCCGATTTGAATGTGACTCGGAGGTCAGGATAATCGTAGCTCATGTCCAATTTATTGACGAGTTTATTGGACGGCTCTTGCTTCTCAAGGAGGAGTTTTCCGGGCTTGCTCACGGTTGTTCGGGGGAATATGCAGCCCGAGAGAAGCAGTGTTGAGAGAAGCAGAATGAACGTTGGCTTCATGGACAATTTCCTCAGCTCTTAGTCGTGACTTTCTAGGGCTTTCACCTCGACCAAGAGGGCGGAGATGTCGGCGGGACTCACACCTGAAACGCGGGATGCTTGGCCAAGCGATCGAGGCTTGACTCGTTGGAGTTTCTCCCGCGCTTCAATCGTCAGTGTTTTCATACCAGTGTAGTTGAGGTCCTCTGGCAAGGGTTGGCCCTCTAGTGTCTTAAATTTTTCAACCTGGCGCGACTGTCGGTCAATATAACCTTGATATTTTACTTGGATTTGAATTTGCCTGAGGCATTCCTCGTCGAGTTTGAGTGCCCGAAACTCCTCGGACTCAGCGCGGATGTCCTGAATGTTCAATTCTGGGCGGCGCAGTCTTTTACAAATATTTTGATTGTTTACGAGGTAATTCATTCCAGTTTCAATTTGACTCATCTTAGCAGAGTGTCGTTTCCAACGCTCATCATCAATGAGACCCAGCTTTCGAGCCTTCGCCGTCAATCGTTGGTCGGCGTTGTCGTGACGGAGAAGAAGTCGGTACTCCGCTCTTGAAGAAAACATCCGATAGGGCTCATCCGTGCCGAGAGTGACAAGATCGTCAATTAACACGCCGATGTACGCTTCGTCTCGCCCTAAAGTAAATGGATCTTCGCCACGGACTTTCAACGCCGCGTTGATACCGGCAATCAAACCTTGAGCTCCGGCTTCTTCATAACCTGTGGTGCCATTGATTTGACCTGCAAAGAACAAGCCCGAAACCTTCTTCGTCTCTAAAGTGGCCCAAAGCTGAGTTGGAGGGAAGTAATCGTATTCGACGGCGTATCCGTAGCGAATGATCTCCGCCCGCTCCAGGCCGGGAATCGACCAGACAATCTCTTCCTGTGTATCTGGGGGCAGCGAGGTGGAGATGCCGTTGCAATAGACCTCCAAGGTGTCAATGCCTTCCGGTTCAAGGAAGACCTGATGGCTCGTTCGACCAGGGAACTTGACGATCTTATCTTCGATGGAGGGGCAGTAACGAGGCCCAACTCCTTCAATCTTTCCAGAGTAAAGGGGCGACCTTTTAATATTCGCCTCAATGATCTTCTGCGTCTCCTCCGTCGTCTTCGTAAGCCAGCAGTGCGACTGGGGCAGGGCAATCTTCGCCTGATCGAAGCCGAAGGGGCGGGGAGGATGGTCGCCGGGTTGTTCGTCGACGCTCGCGAGGTCTATGGTTCGTCCGTTTATGCGAGGAGGCGTGCCGGTCTTCATGCGACCTGTGTAAAAGCCGAACTCACCGAGGTTGCCGGAGAGGGTTCCGGCGGCAGGATCACCGAAGCGTCCGCCGTCATAATTGACGAGACCCACGTGAATCAATCCTTTGAGGAAAGTTCCTGTGGTTAAGACAACGGCTTTAGCGCGATAGTTGACCTTCGTTTTGGAGAAGACACCGACGCATTGACCGTCTTCGACGAGGACATCTTCGACCATGTCTTGAATCAGGGAGAGGTTCTCTTGAGCTTCGCAAACGCATTTGAGGCGATGGGCGTAGCGCAGCTTGTCGGCTTGGGCGCGAGGAGCCTGCACGGCGGGGCCTTTGCTGGTGTTGAGCATGCGGAAGTGGATGCCGGTGGCGTCGATGTTCTTGCCCATCTCACCGCCGAGGGCGTCGATTTCTCGGGCCATCTGGCCTTTTGCCTGGCCGCCGATGGCTGGGTTGCAAGACATCTTGCCGAGGGTATCGAGGTTGTCGGTGACGAGGAGTGTCTTACGACCCATGCGTGCGGAGGCAAGGGCGGCTTCGACACCAGAGTGGCCACCGCCGACGACGAGGACCTCATATTCAATTCGACTCATTGCATTTATTCCGTTCTTAGATCATAGGACCTTTGAAATCCTTAGCTCTGTTCCCGTCTGAGAAAAGAGAGGACGTCGTCAGTCACGAGATCTCGCTGCTCCACGACCAAGCTATGCCCGCAATTTGGATAGAGGCTTACGGAGGCGTTGGGAATCTCCCGGGCCATTTTTCGCGCACAGCTGGCGGGCACAATACGATCATTCTCACCGAAGAGAATCAACGTTGGAGCCTTTACTTTCCCATAAGCGGGGTTTCCCGGGTTGCGGAGTATGCTCTCCAGGCTCTGTCCAACCGCTTGCAGCCAACCAAGGTAATCTCTGCGTTTGGAGATGGCTAAGGCTTCTTCAAAGAGCAGGTCCATCTCTGGTGTAAAGCGGTGGTAAAAGCTGTGAAAGCGCTTCTTGAATAAGGAATCGCGGACCAATGGATAGAGCGGATTCTTTAAGACTCGGGCCATTCGCTTGATGGTCTTGACCGGGGTTTTGTCCGAGCGATATCCGGCCGGGGCGAGGAGTACCAGGCGCTCGACTAATTCTGGGTGATTGGATGCAAACAAAGTGGAAATCAGGCCTCCCATAGAGTAGCCGAGGACCCGGGCTTTATTGAGCGTCTTGGCCTTCATAAATCCCCGAATGACCCGTTGAAAGAAGCTCAGGGAGTAAGGGATAGGAGGCTTGGCGGATCGACCGTGGCCGGGGAGGTCGAGGGCGAAGACGTGGAAGTGTTTTGCCCACTCCCGGGCGTTCCAGCGGAAGATCTGCAAATCGGAGCCTAAGCCGTGAATGAGGAGTAGAGGCGGCTTGTTTGGATCGCCGAGTTCGCTGTAGCAGAGATCCAAGCCGTCTATGAGTATTCTCTTTTCTGGGAGTCGGTCTTGGAAGCTGTCGACGACCATGCGTTGGTATTCGGTGAGGATGTCTTTTTGGCCGAGGTCTTCAGGACCGTAGCGGCAGATGATGTCGCGCTTGACCCAATCGAGGCGTTCCACGCCCTTGGGGGTTTTTAGGGGAGATCCCCAGCTGTCCTTGGGTGTTTTGACAAGCCACCAATCGACGGAGTCCGCGCCTCGGCGTCGTGCGACGCGGCGGACGATCTCGAAGTTTTTGAGACCGAGTTGCTGCTTGAGGCCGCGAGCCAGAGCGTCCTTTTTCGCCTCGGATTTGTTCCCCAGGTAGAAGCGCGGCAGGTGCCACCCCGCGGCGCGCTTGCCTTTCGGCAGCCACGACAAGAGACGGTCGTTGTCTTCTATGACTGCGCCGACGACGCGTCTTGAGGGGAAGACATGATTGGAGAGTATGCGCCGGGCGGGCCATGTGCCTAGTTGCCAGGCAGTCTTTAAAACCATTGGACACTCGTTCGTCAATGAAGGCTTGAGGAGCGCATTTTACTCCCTGGCCCTTGGAAGACGACGAAGAAAGCCGTGTTTTGGTCGGGAATCCTAAGGGATCGCCTTTCGGGCCCATAATAACCAGGCTTCCAGGCTCTTGCAGTCTGGCTCTTCTCCGAGCAACTTTGCAAATCCTGGCAGGACTTCTTCGGCGGATAGGGGAGGAAAGAGCTGGTCACGAATGAAGTGAGCTAATTTAAGGGATTCCAGGCCGTCGAACCAATGATCAAAGGAGGCTCGCGGGGTTCGGACACCATTTTTCACATTGAAGAGGCCCTTTTTCGCCTTATGCCAGCCTCGGGAGACGAGATAGGCATCCCAATCGATGCCGAGTTTGGCGCCTAATTCAGTGATTTCTTTGTCTTTGGCTGTCTTGAGCAATTGTCTGAATTGGCTCATGAGGGAGAAGGTTCGGAGGTCGTAGAAGACGGCCAGGGGGTCGCCTTGTTGGGCTTTGAGCATCGTCCGCCCTGTTCCGAAGATCACGCGCTCTGAGATCCGCGCAGATGGGTAGACTCGGGCGTTGAGAAGGGTGCCGATCGGGGCAAACTTCGAGACTTTATCGAGGAAATAGAAATCTTCGGCGGCCCTTCGTTTCACCATTCCTCGGACGCCGCAGTAGGTCCGGTGTCGGGTGGCGAAGGCGCTGCCCATGGAGTGGTGAGCGTAGGGGTTTGCGTAGGCCTTTAGGCCGCCGACGTAGTAGCGCAGGAAGAGCTCGTAGGTGATGATGGCGAGGCGATGCTCTGGGTCCTCGGGGAGTCGGTGCTCGTAGGGAATGTTGACGGTGCCTTGTTCTGGCTGGGTCTTTGTCCAGTTTAAGAGTTCTGAGATGTAATTGTCAGAAACGAGGCAGTCGGCATCGAGGCAGGCTATAAGGCCGAGTTCTTCCGGGCCTTCGTAGGCAGCGAGGGCGCTGTCCATGCCAATCTTGCGGGCCAGTCCCACACCAATTTTAGCGCTGGTGAGAAACTCGCCTTTGCCTCGGCAGTCGAGGGATTGAAGGTCGTAGCGATGCTCTCCGCTGCGCCTTTGAAGTTCGTCCCAGACACGGTCATTGGACTCTTTGGCTTCTTTGGGGGCATCGGGGCCATGGTTGACGACAACAACAACGCGGCATTGCTCGGCGCTTTCGAGGGTTTCGAGGATATCGAGAGTTTGGGGGAGGTCATCCGCTTCGGCGTAGGCAGGAATGACAATGGAGAGGCCACGCTTTGTCTTTTCTAGAGGGAGGACCGAGGCGTAGTGCTTTAGGTATTTCCCCCGGATATCTTTCTTGGCCAATGGCAGTCCCTTAATATTGTGATACAGCGCCGTGAGGTTTCGCCTTTTGGTCTTCGGTGAGCTGTGTTAGCGGTTTCGAGGAAAGGATTGAATGGCGGGCCCTCTATCCACAAAGCCAAAATAAACGAGCCCACAGGTATATGCGAGGGCGAGAGAAATGACAATGACGCAGATGATCAATCTGTTCTTGTCCTTTATTGCCTGTGCCGCCGTCAGCCTGTTTTCACAGTTTGAACAGACCATGTCTCTAGAGATTTCTTGACGGAGAAAGAGGTCGCCGCAGCGCTCACAGCTAGTATTTCTCTCCATTTTAGATGGACCCAGATTCAAGGGATTGATCAGTTCTCATAATTGGGTCGCCTCTCTGGAGTATTGAGCTTTCGGTTACAGTTCCAGCACCTCTTAAGCGGGAAGAAATAGAGTTTCCCTTGCCACTCTCCTTTCGAGGGAGGGCTGGATGTCAAGCGCTTTCCGCAAAAAGGACAAACTGCAAATATACTGAGATATCCATGAAGTATGAAAGCAGCGAAATACGAGCCTACTAAGAACTTATCGAAGCGGTAGTATTCTGCGACGGTTGTAAGTATCAGAGCGAACAATGACAGCACCATTACGGGAAGTGATAAATACTGCCAAGAGTTGCTGATTGTATGATAGCGCCGCTCCGGTTCTTCGGGTTTAGTTTCGTCTTCTCTCGGACCTTCAGCTCCCACAAAGTGCTCCGCTTCGGTGCTTGCGCTCAGGAAGCACCTCTACATTGAGTTCTAGCTCGCTGACTGGTGACTTTTCCATTGAGACCCGCGTTTCTAGCTCTGAAGGAGCCGCTTCGTTTGTCGAGGGTTCTGGAATAATCAATGACCGTGATAGGCAGTCAGGTGCTTAGGCAATTCTGATGAATTTGCGTCCAACTGTACATTGTGAACTGAGTAGAGCACATAGCTTCGTTGGTCAATGAAGAGATCTCTACCTACAGCCAATTCCAAGGGGCTTGCCTTGACCCACCAGTTCTTTCCGAAAGACTTGTATTGAAAGGAATAGCCGATCATTCCGAAGTCTAGATCAGAGTTCTCAAGCAAGCCGAGATCGACGAGAGTCTCAAGCCGTTCTAAGTTCAATGGACCCTTTTCATCGTAGTGATCATGCGCATAGCTTAACGCCGCAGAAATCAGTTCCAGTTTCTTAACTGCCGCTTTCTCACGGTCCCAGCGAAGACTCCATTTATAGAGGATTGGGAAGCCTATGAACCAGCAAGCTAAGAGTAGGACGACTCCAGGCCAAAACAGCTTCGAGTCGCGAAATCGAAACTCGGTTGTTCCCTCGCCAAGCTCTTTGAATAACAGAAAATTTGCCATCTTTAGGTCTCTAACAATGCTCCACGATCCCGAGGTGGAGTCCGTGAAGGTCTCAGTGATCTTCCTATACCTATGATTATACGCGTAGCTGGTCGTATTGTCCTTGACTCTTCGTTTTCTGTAGGCTGGACGCGCCCCATAAATCGTAGGCCCCACGTTTTGGACCGGTCAGAGGGTCGTAGACGTCTTCTTCACAACGTGCGTTTGCCTATTGGATTGGATTGAAAAGAGTGTAGAAAACTTCTAGATATAAAAATAGGCCTAGAATGGCCAAGAGTATGATGAATATCAATGAACGGGCAATCTTACCGAACACTAATTTGCTATTCTTAGTCTCTAGGAATTGATTGCATGTAGAGCAATATTGATTTCCATGGCCTGCACTCGCGAACAAGTCGCCGCATCTAACACAGGTTTCCTGTGGCAGTGAGATCATGTTGTTCTCCTTGATATAGCTGGTCGTATTGTTCTTGTTATTTATTCTCGAAGTGACTTGGCTATTGATCGTAGGCGGACTTGGTTGTGATTGAGCGGACAGAGTTCTCTGAGCTTGAAGTATCAATGCCGCTGTTGCCGTCTGTATGCCTCTGTTCGCATTTTATCGAACACAAATCAATACACTGGCTCATTGACTTCACAAATCAGTGTGTTGAAGGCCACCGAAATGATTGAATCTAAGAATCAGTCATTCGGAGCTTTCTTTTGAAGTTAGGAAGTAAACAGCAGGATACAAAAATGTCCCGAGAATCAATCCATAGAAGATTGATAAGAGCAATACTATACTTATTCTCCAGATAGACCATGGTATTCCAGAGTGTGGGTCAGATCCCTCCATGCCAATAGACTGCTTGATTACAATGAAGTAGAAGGAAGACGCAGACACTCCGAATGATATCGAATGCAGCAAAGTAAGGCTTCTCGATTTTGGTTTTGAGTTCTCTTTTGAACATGAAACACAGATTTGCTCGGAATTGGTTCTTCCAAAATCCCCACAACGAGGACAAGTATGCACGCCTTTCATTGACTCAGAACCTTTTCAAAATCTATGGATCCGTTTTTTCGTTCGCGGTCTCTGCAGAGGGGCAATCCACGATAATCATTTGCAAGCAAGTCAAAACGATGCATGTCGCTATATGTCTTTCCATTGTTCAACTTGCCTTTCTGTTAGTCAATTCAATTAGAGAAGCCTCATTCTAACTCATGTGCAAATGAATGATGAACTCTAATGATGACGCTGCCTGATTTGCGCATTGTTTTGACAAGCCTGTTCTGCGTTGTGGCCAAGCAGTGGTTAATTCTCACTTTCTTACAAATCTTAAAAGGGAGAATGAGCATTTCAAGGCGCGTCTAATAGAGTCGTCTCACTCGCTTACTTTTCTTTGGAACTCTATGCTTCGAGCTTTTCTCTAGCTCTTCAAGCTCTCGTTTCAATCTCGCTGACTTAATTTTTTCGGCCTTTAAGGCTGTTTCAGTCAAAAATACTCCCGCTTTTTTGAGATTGAAATACTTCCTGACTTCAAATGTCTGAACACCTTCAATACTTCGTCGACGAATAATGTGCCCGATGTAGTTGAATAGTCCAGATTCTGCGCTCTAGTCAATTTTCTTGATTTTCTCTTTGCCTAAGGTTGCTTTTGGAGAATGGACTTCCCGCTTACAGTTCCAGCAGTTCTTTAGAGGAAAGAAAAATAGCCTTCCCTGTGCTTCCCCCTTCAATGGTGGCCTAAATGTCAGGGTTTTGCCACAAAAAGGGCACACTGCTAGAACACTAACGATCAGGTGCAAAACCATGCTCACTGGTAAGATCCAAAAGAGCCAACTCTTCAAAGTTGGGTATTCTTTGTGGGTTAACAACAATAAACAGCAAAATGAGAGAACGATCGTCGGAAGCGTTAAATACTGCCAAGAAGTGCTGATGTGCGGATAAAGCCGCTGGACTGCTTCGGATTCCAGATTTTCATTCTCTCGATCTTCATCTCCCATGTATATTTCCTATTCAGCGACGATCAGTTGCTATAGTTCGAGTTTTCTTTCGACAAGCAAACATAACTAAATTTGGAAGGCCGGGAGCTTGTGACCCAATCGCACTTCGAACGCTGACGAAGCTCACTCTTTTTTACCCGCTCATTGGACGCATATTGTCTCAGGCTCTCCGTCCTGATATCTTCCCTGCCCACTCATGGGTCCTCAAGGAAATTCACTATGCTCCGCGCTCAAAGCTCTCCACAATGGCTCCAGGCTGTCCTCGGCGACTTCGACAGCTTCCTCGTCGATCACGCCGCCAACGAGCGTAAGGCCTCCGCAAACGCCCTCAGCTTGGTCGTCCATTACCCCGATCAAGGACTCTTAGTGGATACCCTCATCGAGATCGCTAGAGAAGAGCTCGACCACTTCCAACAAGTCTACCAATGGATGAAGCGCCGGGGCCTCAAGCTCGGCCGGGATGAAAAAGATCCTTACGTCAACAAGCTGCTCAAAGCGACCCGCAATGACAGGGAAGGGCGCCTGCTCGATCGCCTCGTCCTGGGCTCAGTCATTGAAGCCCGCGGCTGTGAACGCTTCGGCCTCGTCGCCAAGGCGCTCGACGACGAAGAGCTGGCCAAGTTCTATCACGACCTCGCCAAGAGCGAAGCCCAGCACCGAGAAGACTTTTTAAAAGTAGCGCGGGCCGTCATTGACCCGGTGAAAGTCGATGAGGCCCTTGATCGTTGGCTCGACAAAGAAGCCGAAGTGCTAAACAGTATTCCGATTCGCGCAAAATTGCACTAAGCTGGCGGCAATCCTAAAGACGCTCGCGCCTCTTCAACAGTCATAGGCTCCCGCCCAATCGTCCTGGACAGCTCCGCAGCCTTCGCGACAAGATCGCCATTGCTCTTGGCCATCTCGCCATTGGGCAAGTAAAAGTGATCCTCTAAGCCGACGCGAATATTGCCCCCGAGCACCAACGCCGAAGCCACCATCCGCCACTGACAATGACTGATTCCAATGACCTCCCAATGCGCCCCCGCAGGAATGAGCTTGCTCTGAAACTGCAGGGACTCGACGGTCGCCGGCATTCCACCGAGGACATTGACAATGAATGAAAACTGATAGGGTGCCTTGAGCAACCCCATATCAATCAACGGTGTCGCGCTGTTTGTGTGTCCGCTATCAAAGCACTCTAGCTCCGGCTTGACACCGGCCTCGTTCATAGTCCGCAGCAATCTTTCAATTTTCGAGAAAGGATTGGGGAAGACCATGTCGAAGACGAATGATTTGCGCTTCTTGGAATACTTCGCGTAATTCATGGTCCCCATGTTCAACGCGGCAATATCCGGCTTACACTCACGAATCATGGTCTCTTGCTGGCTTGTGTCGTCGTCTAGAGACCCCGTTGAGAAGTTAATAATGATCGGGCAGCGAGCCTTCACTTCTTCGCGAATCTTCATAAAGACTTTAGGATCCCAGGTCGGAGTTCCATCATCTTCGCGGGCGTGAATGTGCACGACGCTGGCTCCAGCATCATAGGCGCGCAGTGCTTCTTCAGCGATTTCAACAGGGCTGTAGGGTACGCCAGGGCATTGCTTACGATTCGCCAAGGCCCCAGTTAAGGCGCAGGTGACGATCACTTTATCGGATAGAGACATGGGATCCCTTTTTCTCTTCTTCAATAGACTCGTGAACGGGGAGTCATTTTTTCGGGTAGGGTGTTTTCGCATCGGGCCAGCTAAACAAGTGCCCGTCAACAAAGTAGAAACGCTGTCCGTTGTTAAAGATCCACTGATCATAAATGCGGGTGTTAACCCCAACATTAATTCGAGATCGGTCAACGTGATCGGGGAAGCCCAATTCTTTACCATTCCACTTCAACTTCACCAACTGAAATGGCCTCATGCCCTTACTGATACGACCTTTGAGAGCATCCGCCATATAAGTTTGATCAGCCTTAATAATGAATGGAAAGCTACGCTTCCTATCCTTATTTATCACGTCTTCAAACTCAGCGCGCTCCTTCTTAATCCAAATCTTCTTCCGTCCCTGCAGACGTTCAATGAAACCTTCCATGGCCTTATAATCACGAAAACCAACCCATTGACCGTTATAGTAATAGGCTTCGATGCTCTCAAGCTTCTTCGAGAGGGCGTCCCGAAAGGCCTTATCCTTCTCCTTTTCATAGGCACCATCTAAGAGCGAGATAGCGCCTGGGCGGTCCTGCAGGATGCTGTCATATTTATCAGCGAGCTCTATCCACCCTTTAGAATCTTTAGATTTCAAGAGTGTCGCGTTGAGTTCGAGGGTGCCTCGATCTTGATCGACGGCCCAATCTTTGAGTGATTTGTTGTTGTAAACTCGGGCCCAATTCCGGGCGCGAAAGGTCACGTTCAATCGAGCTGTAATGTTCTTTGCGTCGGCATTTATGACCGTCGTCAACTGCTTTGAAAAGCGTGTTTCATCATCGTCTGTCTTCTCAATTGAAATGAGAAAAAGGAAAGGAGAGGGGCCGTTGCGCGGAGGGTAGATCTTTGCGGTGATTATGACGTTCGAGGACTTCTCAGTGAGCTTTTGACCTTTGACGTCGAGCCCTTTATCAAGAGACTTACGAATCGCCACAGTCTGATTGGGCAGGTAGAATTTTAGCTCGGGCTCTAACAAGACTTTGACGTAGCGACTCTGAGGCTCGCCCCAAATTTCGTAAAACTTAGCGTCGACGCGAATCTTCTTATTGATGAGCTTCGGTAGCTCTTTCTTCAATTCCGTTGGCGTGTATATTTTCTCTGCGAAGACTTGGCTTGGAACGAGAAGAAGCGCCGGCGCAAAGAGCAGACCCCAATGAAACTTCGTGAATAGTCTTGTCATGGCAAGGTTCCCTTCCAATGAGTCTTCAAGCGTTCAATTCAATCTTCAATCGATCGTATTCTGCGATGGCGTAGTCATCACCGATCGACGTGTAGAGACTCTCTATTTGACCGTCTTCAGTGACAAAACTCACTTCATTGTGAAAAACATAATGCCAAACCAAGAAGCCCGATTGCCCCTCCCGCTGGGCAGAGCTTGCCGCTTCGACGATGCCAAGGTTCTTCGTCTGATCTTTCAGGGCGCTTGATAGCTTGGCCGCGAGGGCCTTATCCACGGACGCGTCAAATTTCATAGTCGCTGCGTTCCATTCTCACCAAGTGTTTATTTTTCTGGGTAAGGAGGAGATCCTCGATGCCAGGTGAAGAGTTGACCGTTGACGAAGTAAAAGCGATGTTTGCCGGGGAAGATCCACTGCACATAGACTCGCTTTTCGGATTTGGTCTGAACGACAACGCGGTCAACATACTTTGGAAAGCCCATACGCCCGGATCCCGACGCCATGTTGACGATCATATTGCGGCTTTGACCCTTCGCCGCTTCGCCGCTGTTGGCTCGGCTGAGGAGATCCGTGCTCGGAGCGAGGAAGGTGTTCCGGACGCTTCTATTGCCGCTGATTTCATCGAGAAACTCGGCTCTCTCTTTAGTGACCCACTTTTCCCCGCGACGGCGGAACCCAAGTTGGATTTTAAGATCGGCGTAATTGACCCACTTCTTTCGATAGTAGTAGGCGCCCCAATCTTTGAGCAGCTTCGTCACAGCAAGCTTCTCGGCGGGGGTGATCGATAAGTGAAAGAGCTTGTTCAGTCGTGAAATCGCCTCTCCCTTATCTCCAACAAGGACAACATAGTCTTTGACGAGCTCCAATTGCTTGGCGACGTCCGTTTCTTCTATTCCTTTGGATTGAATCTCCAACGCTTTGCGAAAGCATGTTTTGGCAAAGTCGTCGAGGCCCGCGACGGTGTATCTCTTGGCCCAATCTTTGGCCGCTTGCGCGATGGTCCGTAAGCCGTTGAAGTCTTTGGGATTGCTCTTTAAGAGAGCGTCCATTCTCGTCTTGAAAAGGGGGACATCATCGGGCAATGCTTTCATGGAGTCCATGATGAAGACGAGGCCCCGAGGCAATTGTTTGAATTGACCCTTGTTTTGAATAAAGCGGCCAGTGAGGCGCACGTTTGACTTCTTCGGAGTCAGGGACGTCCCCGCATCATCTCTGTCGCGACTATAATTCCTGCCCTTTCCCGCTGAGAGGATGAAATAGAACTTGCCACGATGATTCAACAAATTGATGTAGGGCGGAGAGCTCGATACTGCGTAGCGATACTTGGCCTCAATTACGATTCTTTTGTCGACCAGAGAACTCTTGAATCGATCAAGCTCACCGGGAGAATAAATGCGCTCTTGAGCGCCGACCAACGAAGGGCAGAGCAAGATTGAGAACATGCAGAGAATGCTGAAGATTCGTTTCATGATCGGACTCTACTTGTCGTAATAGGGCACGAGTTTGCCCACGGCTCGCCCACGTAACACGACGAGGGCATGATCATTGAAGACTGAAAACGGGCTACTGATCCAGGACGATTTCCCGAGATCTCCGCGCCAAACAAGGCGCCCCTCAAAGCGATCCAACCCATAAACGACACTCTCGCCAGAGCTAAACAACACTCGGTCTTTGACGAGAGCGACATGACTGAAGTTCTTCGGCTGGCTTCGAAAGCTCTTCTTCCAAAGAGGCTTTTGAGTGCGGACGTCATAGGCGTCAAGCTGTCCATGAGAGGCCATAAAGATCGCGTTCTCATCCCCGGACAAGTCAAACGGAGCCTGGCCCCTAGACCGAATGAAAACCGGTTTGCTCACCTGGCTAGAACTCGTAATCGCCGCAACGCCTCCTTGGAGCAGCACCGCGACATTGTCACCACAAACGATCGGGCTCTTCACCGGACGCCGGCCTAAGTCGACGCGGAAGACCTCCTTCGCCTTCTCAATATCGATGCTTCGCAGATAGCCATCGTCACCCGCGAAGAGCGCGACGTTTTTCTCCTCAAGGAGGGCGCCTTTGTGAGGCAAATATCCGGCGCATTCGATTTTCTTAACGAGCTTGCCGCCGCGCTTATAGATGTAAATGTAACCGTCAAAAGAGGCAAAGACGACGTGGGTCTTCGTGACAATCGGCGCGCCATGAACGGGCGCGTCCGCTGGATACGACTCTTCATCGGGCAGGGGGGTCTCTGAGACATCAATGCGCTTGACCCCGCCCAATGTGAGCCCAATGTAAACCTGATTCTCGAAGACGGTGATGCCCGAGAGGATGTCTCCATACTCTCCGACGGTCACTTTGCTCTTCGAAAGCTCCCCGGAGCTGTCCATAGTGTAAACGCGTCCCTCGCGAGACGAGATGACATACCGTTTCCTGCCAGGGAGGTAACTAATCTCACCGTTGAAGCGCGCTTCGGCGAGCTGGCTCCAACGATTCTTCCCTGAGACGAGTAAGTTTAGAGAGTTGAATTCGGACGGGTCAAAACCTCTCTCGATGGCGTCTTTGTTTTCACTGGATTTCAGGGTGTAGACCACCGATTGTCCATCTTTGCCGCCATGCTTGAGGCTAATTTTGACAGGGCCAGCGCTGGGTATGTACTGGCCAATCACCATCGATGTGATGAGGCTTGTCTCACCGATGAACTTGTCATTGAGGAAGACCGCGAATCCGGGAGGCTCGGTCTCAATCGTAACGGGCAGAGTGACTGCTTTGGTCTTCTCGTATTTGCTGAATTCTTTGATGAGTGAAAGCCCGGCAGCGTGTGCTCCGCTCCAGTTCTCATTCTTAAGTAGCTGCTTGTACTCTATCAGGCGTGTTTCGAGCTTCTCTGAGTTCTCTTGGTCCTCCAGCTTCTTGCGCTGGGATTCTTTATAGAGAAAGACATTCACGCCGACGAGGGAAATGATAATGACGCCGATGACAATCCAGGGAATCACCCGTCTGCGCTGTTGCTGCGCAGCCAAGTTCTTAGCTTCAATCGCTTGCAACGCTTGGAAAACGTCTTGGCGGTTGGGGTCCATAGAGAGCATGGTCGTCCAACAACGCTTGAGGCTCTCCTCATCGCCCTCCGCTTGCATGATCGCTTGGGCCGTCTCATAGACAGGCATCGCCTCGACCGTCTGACCAAGTTGCCTCAGTGAGTCTGCGAGGGGAACGAGGATCTTAAGGTCCTGAGGGTAAATTTCTTCGAGACGCGAATACAGAGTGACGGCCTTCGCGAAGTCATTCAAAGCATAAGCCTCGCCAGACGACTTGAAGAGCTCCTCGACAGAGAGAGGACGCAAAATCCCCATTTTGACCAGGGTCGCGAAGTGCTTACAAATCTCGAAGTCGGAGAGCTGCGCCATCTCGGCGAGCTGGAGAACACTGTATTGGCCGTTGATGTCTGGGAATACTTCGATGAGCTTCTCAGGAAGCCCCATGCCCTCAGCATTGCGCCCCGTTTGCATGTACACTTCTTTGGTCGTAGGGACCAGGGGACGAATAGTCGTGCGCCACTCTTCGAGACGGTGAAGGGCTTCCATGACCAAGGCGTTGGTGTTGATATCCAGTCGCAGAATTTGCGGATTGCCGCCCTGCAACTCATCGGGTTTGACCCCGGGTTGAAACTCATACTCCGCTTCTTGCCAGAGGAAGCAATCGTAGATTTCGCCTTCCACCTGGTAACGCACGATGCGCTTTATGTCCTCTTCATCACAAAAACCTTCCTCGACAAGGATCTCTCCAAGGCGATTGCGGCTCTGTTTTTGAAGCTTGATGGCCAACTCTAAATCGTCGTCGGTGATTTTACCCGTCGCGACTAAAAGCTCGCCAATGCGTAAGCGCCGTGTCGAAGAGAGAAGTGTAATGGAACCTTGTTCGAAGTAAATCTTCTTCGTTAACCGCTTTTCGGTAATCGTCAAAGTTCCAGATTGACGGTCATTGGCCAACGACCGAAAAATATCGGCGAGGTTTTTTACGCCCCCTACATGGCCTTTGAAGCTGCCCCCGTGCATATTTGCTGTGGCTCCGGTCTTGATCTTCAAATGTTAACGAATCGTTCAGTGTGAGATCATCTTACTAAGCATACCAATACGCAGAGCTTGTGAGAAATGGCACCCTTATGAAACAGTCCCAGATTTTTGATTTATAGATCCCGTCAATACCACTCACCAAAACACTGAACGACAAGAAAACCATGGCAAAGTCCCTCCCGAAAATATCACCGCTTCCCCTGGCAGCAAGAATTCCCGCCTCTCTATACATCCACATCCCTTTTTGTGCACGACGCTGTCCCTACTGCGATTTCGCCGTCTCAGAGAAGAGACATGTCCTCGAAAAGAATTATATGAAGGCGCTAATCTCAGAAATGCACCATCGCCTTCCCCCAAATTTTCGAGCACGAACCATATTTATCGGAGGCGGAACACCCACCGAGCTCAACGTTGAGAGCTTGCAGGCCCTCTCGGACGCTCTGAAACCCTACATCTCAGGTCTCCGCGAGTTCAGCATTGAAGCCAACCCCGGCACCCTCACCGAAAAGAAGCTGGCTGTCCTTAAAGAGATGGGCGTCACCCGAGTCAGTCTGGGTTCCCAATCTCTTGAAAACTCTGTGCTTGAGCGCCTTGGACGCTTTCACAAGGCTGAACAAACCGAGCGCAGCGTGGCCATGCTTCGCGGCGCGGGTTTTGAGAACTTGAACCTCGATTTAATTTTCGGTGTCCCAGAACAGAGCTTGGACGACCTTATTCGCGACCTCTCGGCCTATATCGACTTTGGCGTTCCTCACATATCGGCCTATGGACTCACATTCGAAGAGGGCACGCCCTTCTTCAGCCAACGAGAGTCCGGACAGCTCAAAGCAGTGCGACAGAGCCTAGAGGCACAGATGTTCCACGAGATTCGTCAGCGCCTCGGTGACGCTGGCTTCAGTCACTATGAGATCTCGAACTCTGCCCAGCCAGGGCACGCCTGTGCTCATAACCGGGTTTATGGGAGGCACGGCGGCTACTATGGCTTGGGAAACAGCGCCGCGTCTCACATCTCAGGACAGAGAGTGGCCAACACTCGGGATGTGGAAGATTACATTGCTCAGGTCTCTAGGAATCAATGCGCCTTCGGAGAAACCGACACCCTCGACCGCGACGCTAAAATTCGTGAATACGTCTATCTCGCCCTGAGGTCGGCCCGTGGACTTCAACGGACACTGTTTCTTCGCGACCTTGGTGAGGATGTCATGGGGCGCTTTGAAGACGCCATTGCCAAACATTTGAAATATGGTCTGCTGGAAACCTGTCCCGACGGGTATCGGTTGAGCGCGCGCGGGCTCCCCCTCGCCGATACAATCGCCGTCGACTTTCTTTAGGTCCATTGGAAAGGCCGATTCGTGGTGATTCGCCGTGGCATAGCCGTCTTTTTGCTCTCTCTTATTGTCTACGCTCCCTGCTCCGGAGAAGTCCTTGAGCAAGCGTTTGAAGCCCTCAAAAAGAAAGACCATCGCCTCGCTCTGGAGCTTGTCGATCAGGCGGAAAAAAACGCCGTGACTCGGAAAGCTCCCGCAAGCACTAAGCGGCGGCACCTAAAGCTGCTAGGGTTGTTGGCCCAGGGACAGGCGCAATTTGTCCAAAAGACCCCGACCCCCGAATCGCTCAACTCGGTGCTTAAGAAACTCAAAGCCGTTGACGGAACCCTGAGTTTTGAAGACGCCTATTTTCTCGCTCAATGTACCAATGAACTCCCACGACCCATTCGTCCATACGCACGCCATTGGCTGAAGCAAGCGCGACACAATGCTCGCGGGATCACCTCGGTTAATGCTTATATCCGAGCCAGCGCATCGAAAGATCAAATCACGCGTGCTATGGCCACAGCAAGCCTCGCCAAGGAACTTGCCAGGGCACGAAAGAAAGTGCGTGACGGCGGCGCTTTGTCTGGACAGGAGAAGATTTTCTTTCAATCGAGGCTGCTCATCAATGCCCTCGTCGATCAACTGAGCTTCGAACCGAGCCGGCCCGATCTAGATTCTTCTCCCGCGTTGGAAACGGCGCTATCAACTTGGAACGCCACCTCCCTTCACGCGCTCATTTTGATAGAAACACCGGCGCTCGAACGCCTGGAGTTAGCGGAAAAGGCCGGATCGAAAAGAGCGAGCGTTGCCTTGAAACGAATCAAAGCGGCCCGAGACCGGCGCGTTCGGCGCCATCCAAAGAGTTCCTGGAATCGAGCGACTCCCGCGAAGCCGGCGAAGCCTGGGCCGAAGAAAGCAGCAATAAAGGAGAAAAAGCCGTGATCTACTCTGTCTCTATCAACGGCGTCCTGACCGACCCAAAACAGGCAAGCGTCTCCATCTTCGATCATGGATTTCTCTTTGGAGACAGCGTTTACGAAGTGGTCCGGACCATTCACGGCCGCATCTTTGCCTTTGAACCTCATATCGATCGCCTCTTCTCCTCCGCCCAACAAATTGGCCTGGAGATCCCTTGGTCGAGGGAAGACCTTAGAAAAGACGTCGTCGCGCTGTTAAAGCACAGTCAGCTTGAGGAAGAAGCCTATGTTCGCTTGATTCTCACCCGTGGCGTCGGTGAGCTAAATATCGATCCCAGCAGCTGTCGGGCTCCCCAGATTATTCTTATAGCTAAGGCGCTCCCGCGCTTGCCAGCGAGCGCTTACACCGATGGAATCGTTCTCTCCCTGGTAAACACCAAGAGAAATTCGAAGCACGCAACAAATCCGGGGATCAAGAGCGGAAACTATCTAAACAACGTCTTGGCCCTCATGGAAGCGCGGAAGAACAAAGCCCTTGAAGCGGTCATGCTGAACGAAAATGGCTTCATCACTGAGTGCACCACGAGCAATGTCTTCCTCGTCAAGGACTCCAAAATCCTCACTCCCTCTCTCGAATGCGGGCTCCTCGCCGGCGTGACGCGCAAACTGGTTCTCAGTCGTGCGAGAGCTGAGGGGCTAACCGTGGAGGAAGGCTTCTTCAAGCCAGAAGATCTGGTCGCCGTCGACGAAGCCTTTATCACCAGCACAACAAGGGATGTCGTCCCGGTATCGCGCATCGACGACCGGAGCTTGGGTGTGGTCCCTGGACCCGTCACAAAGCGAGTGGCCGCGCTGTATCAGGACGAAGTGAAGAAACACCTCGATAAAGATTGTCCGCTGCCGCACTTGGCCGAAAAAACTCAATAACCGCCTTGTTGAAGGCTGGAGGCCCGGGCTTCGAGTTGATCGAGCTTGTCTAGCTCTCGCTTGGCCTTCTCAACGCGCTCATCCCTGGCTTTGAAGACGTCGACCCGAATCGTCGTATCGAGAGAGCTGGTCACGATTTGATCGGCTGTTTCCAAGACTTCATCGACGTGCCCGCTGATTTGACGTTCGGCGAGCTTTTGGCAAACAAGAAGGATGAAGAGACAAACGAAGATCACAGCTGTGAAGTAGCCTTCCCCGACCGACGCGCTCTCTTTGACGAGCCCAATCATGTCAAAGTGGAGGTCCAGCCAGAGCACCAGGGCAAAGACGAGCCAGCTAATGGGCAAACCGTTGAGGACCATCTGAAAAGCAAACGCGAGGCGGCTCTCTGAGGCTTTGAGGTAGACCTCATCTAACTCTTGAAGAAAACCTGCATCAACGCGGTCATAGAAGCGACGGAGGCTTCGCTCGACATCGGCTTCGCTCGGTTGTGTGTGAGTGACTTCAGCGGTGAGCCCAAGGTTGCGCCCGCTGGTTTCGATGCGCCGATGCAGGTCAATGACGTCGTGAGTGTCCCCAGCGAAGGCGTCGTCGCCCCTGCGAATGCGAGGCATAGCGCCCATATCTTCGCGCCGTGCGAAGAGGTCGGGGTAGTCCAGGTCGGAGATGGCGCGCATGGCGTAGATGAACTGCATCCAACCTCCGAAGAGGCCGCGATAGGTTGAGGCGAAGCGATATCGTAGTTGACGAACAAAGGCGCGGTTTGCTTTGAGGGTATTGGTGACGCGCTTACGAGTGTTGATTCGCAGGTCGTTGTAGTGTTGGTCACCTTGGCCCTTCCATTGTTCAAGTAGGGCGCGGAGGTTGTTGGGGATTCGTTCTCTTAGGCGTCCTATCAACCTTAAGACGAGCGCTGCGAGGTTGCCCCGTTTGAGAATGCGAATGCGCTTGTGGTCGAGTTCTTCCTCGATGAAGTGTTCGAGGGCTTCATCGTCGCGACCGCCAGGAACCGTTGTCATCCCTTGTTTTTGCGAGAGCATTCCGAGGGCGGAGACGCGGAAAATGCGGGGCGAAAGAAACCCTTCGCTGGTGAGCATGCGCCGCAGGTCATCGACGACAAGATCGCCGACTTCTTGGTCGTCTCGATTGAGGACGAAGACGAATTTTCGCCCTTCGCGGAATTCGAGGAGAGTCTTAATTCCAGAGAGGTCCGCGTATTTTTGGGTTGTTGTGACCCAGATCACGAGGTCGGCGTTCTTGAGGGCGGTGAGGAGCTTGTTACGGTTTTCGACTTCGGCGGAGTCAAAGTCGGGTGCGTCGACGATGATCTTGTCGCGGAGCTCTTCTCGGGTGTGGGGGACGATTTTGCCGCTGGCGAGCACCTCTTGTTTGAGGGCGAGCTGATCGTCTTCGTTGGTCCCT
>JARGOJ010000938.1 GCA_029210225.1 Planctomycetota bacterium | reverse complement strand
GGTGCCCGTTGCCGGAATTCCTAAGCCAGTTCCTTTCGCTGTTCGCATCGGGTTGTATTCGGCGTTCCCAGAGAATTCTCGAAACATACTCAGCGCATGGCTCCTTGGCACCGATTTCGATTTAAAGGCTGGTAAGAAGGACAATAGCAATCTGCGAAACTTTGTTGATTTCAAGCTTCAGACCGGTCAACGATTTACTGTGGGATCTTTGCAAACTGGTCGCCCAGGCGTCATCGTGTCTCACCGCTATGGGGTCATGGTTTACGGCCCCAAATGGACACTGTGCTTGGGAGTCGCCATGGGCGAGGGCAGCGCGACTCGTTCTTTGACCAAGGCCCAAAAAGAAGCCGCGCTCCAAGCCTTTGCGAGCAAGGCTGCGCCGACCTTGTTTGCGGTGGCGGCTTCGGTGACTTGGAGCTCCGAGAAGTTCTTAGTTCGCGCAGATATCAAATCTGAGTTGATAAAGAAGAAGACTTATCACTATCACTATCGGTCGAGCTCAAACATAACGAATTCGTCCTTTGAGAAATATCGTTATTGGACCTTCCGCCCAGATAGCTGCGACTCAAAAGGAAACACAAGCTTCTTTGTCTCGCCGGACTACAACCTCGATGGATTGTCCGGAATGGTGAGCTCAAACAACTTTGAGCGCTCGTCCTTTCGAGTATTAGAGTGGAAGAAACAGGCGCTGCTTATCGTTAAACAAGACCGATTCTTTGGGTCCCTTCACACCGTGGAGATGAACAAGAGCGGCGAATACGGTAAAAACAAGTTTGAGGGTCTCGCGATTGACGGAGAAATTGAAGGGAAGTATTCAAAGTTCAACGGTAAGAAGTTTCGCAGTCCTCCCCCATGAACAACTCACCGCAAAGCACAGTGAATTAGACTGGGTTGGGAGTCCACAAAAACGCCCCGAAGCTTGAATTTCGAGGCGTAGAGCAGCTCTTTCCCTGAGCAGCTAAAATGGAGGCCGAGGAGAGAAAACGTTCAATTTCTCTGCTTGGCTTTTTCCTTCTTGAAATTGTGAAGTGCAAACACGGTTACAAGACGAAGAGCCTTGTATTTCATTTGTTTGCCGAGGAGCCCAAGTCCTTTGTTTGCGAAACTGGGGAGAGCTTGCTCAGACCAGCGATCGAAATCAAAGGAGTCTTTGTGGAAGACAATCTTGCCGTCTTTGACGGTGATCTTCGATTTAATGACATTGTGAATCGGACGTCCGAAAAGCTCATAATCGGCGACCCAGCCTCCGTAGACTGTTGATCCTTCGACCTTGTAAATCTTGTATTCGATGGAGAGAGGATCCGATTCGGTAATCAGGTGCCACATAGATTGAACATCGTTACCTTTAAGGTGTGGGTAAGCGGGATCGCTAAACTCGGCCTTCGGGCTCAACACAGAGCGAATTCCGGCGATATCTTTAGCTACTAGAGACTTGTAGAAGGTTTCTGCGGTCTCAAGGGCCGTTCTCTCTTCGGAGGACAGGGGGGCATTGCGATCGAGTTCGGTCAGATATCTCGTCTTAAGTTCGTCCCCAGTGACTTCCAGGGGGCGGCTTTTATCGGCTTCTTCGACAAGAACCGTTTTCCGACCCAGGCTTTGCTTCTTCTCTCCGGCGAGGGCGCCCCGAAGTCCAGGATTCTTGACCTGTTCTTTGACGACGACTTTCTTCTTTGGTGCGGGCGTTTTGGGTTTTTGTAGCGGCTCCCAGCGGCTCGGCTTTTTCGGATCAGTTTGGTTTTGGTCTTGCGCTAGGGCTAAACTTGGAGCCATGCAGAGCGCTGTGACTATGAGAGCTATGTTCTTCATATCCATTCCATCCTTATCTTTATTAATGGCAGCGTAGCACACGTTGGTCGATTGGATTGTCTAGGTTCTGTGTAAAGAGCATGCGTCTTCTGCTTGTTCATGTCGCGAATGTGACTCTTTGGGTGTCTGCACCCTGAGGCGAGCTATGAGTTGACAAATCCCGATCGAGAGCGCAGCAGAAAAGGAGGATTCGGTCCGCGTGGAGGCATGTGCTGTCTTGCTTTGTTTTGCGGTGACGTCACAAGTGCAGGCTTCTTTCCCGTCTCTGCTCTTTGGACTTCGGAGAAAAAGACCTATGATTGGAGTTCTCAAGAAATGGATGAGGAGGCGTTGTGGCGGCCGAAGGCTTTTGGAAGTGGGTATCAGAGAATTCTGAGCGCCTGTTTCTTCGACTCGAAAAGGAGTCGATTTCTGTGGTTGAAGAGATGGGACTGCACCTAAAAGAGGAATGTCCCGAGCTCTTTTGTGAAATCGGAAAACTCAAAGAAGATCCCTACGCGACTTTAGTCATCACAGTGGATGGTCGGCAAGAGAACATCACTTTGGCGCAAGACGTCGTAAAATGCGCCCCTGATTTGCCGAGGTGGAAGGTCATTGCCTTCCGTCAACGAGGCAATATGGAATCTCTCGAAATTCGTATGGGGGACGAGATTAGTTTAGGCATCAAAGATCTCCACTGTCAGGCCTTTGTCGGTCCCCATGGCGAGCTTGGTGTCACACTTCTCCTTAAAGATATGGACGACCAGGAAAACGATAAGAGAGCAGGCGCTGCCGTCCTATTAATGGACCACGCCATCGGTGAATACGATGCGATGACGGCGATTCGCTCCCTCTCTATCGAACCTTACAAAGAGGATCTGCCCGGACTCATGCCTCTTGAAGATTTACCCGGTTTCATTGATAAAATGAAGAACGCTGGTATTGATCGCTGGGATTGCTATATGACGACTCTTGATGAAGAAGGATCAGCCGCGTCTATCTTCGTCAAAATGGGCTTGGGAGCTTGGGCTCCTCAATTAGAAAGAAGCCAACGTCTTCGAGTGATTGTTCCCATTACCAAACCGAGAGAAGACGGCTTGATTGACGATCAGGATGAAGTTGAGCAACTCTGGGCCATCGAGGAAGAACTCGTAGAAACACTGGAAGAATCTAGTGATGCGCTCTTCGTGGGCCGAGTTACTACCGGCGGCATTCGTGACTTTGTCTTCTATTACCCGGAAGGAGAACGTCCGGAGTTCACTGTTCAAAAGTTCTTCGGTCACTATCCTCAATACGAAGCCGATATCAATTTGTCTGAAGATCCTGAATGGGAGTTCTTTCAAGACATATTAATGCCCGACGAATATGAGAGCTTAGCGATGAGTATTGACCATAAGGTTCGTGCTCTTGATGAAGCCGATGATCCACTCGAGCAGCCTCGTCCCGTGAGCATCTTGCTCTCTTTTGAAGAAGAAGAGGCTCGGGCCAGTTTCATCGAGAAATTGGCCGACGACATCACACATAAGCTTACTGAACCCAACGACGAGGATCCGCGCTATTTTATTGAATTAGAAAAGACGACGGACGCGACTCCCAAAAATCTCGGTGACTATTGCCTTCTTATGTTTAAAGAAGTGAAAGATCTCGGAGGCGACTTTGAGGGCTGGAGCTGCCCAGCAATATCCTCAGGCGAAGAGGCGGACGAAGATGCCAACTGAAAACAAGAGAAAAGTGACAGCCCAGAAAACAATAGTTGCTCTTGGATCCGCTTTTTTGCTTAGTCTGGTGGTTTTTGGGTCGGATCAAGCGGTTCGTGCTCAAGATCGGGATGACAAGAAAGCCGTCGAGACCGAGTCCGATTATGAAGCTGTCCACAAGCTCTTAAAAAGCCGGTGTTTCGAATGTCACACTGAAAAAGAAAAGGAGAATACTGGCCTAGTCCTCACTCGCTTCAAGAACCTGGAGCAAGCGCTCAATGAACCGGAGGTCTTCGCAAAAATGCTTTCTCGGGTGCAATCGGGGGAGATGCCCCGGAGACTCCGCTCAACAA
>JARGOJ010000937.1 GCA_029210225.1 Planctomycetota bacterium | reverse complement strand
GGACTGACACAAACTTCCAACCGATATATCTCTCAAGGTCTTGTACTTCACATAGGGGCGCACCTCGACCCACTCACCTCGCTGATACGTCACCAGAGTTCGATTATCAACCGCTAGATAAAGCTGGGATCGGCGTTCGTAAACCACCCCCGACTCAAATTCGACATTGCTCATGACAGATTTCCTTTGCCCAAATAGACATCCCTAAAATAATGATGTTCTAGTGTTTACCAATCACTAAACATTGCTGACTCTAGCCCTGCTTTTACTTTCTGTCAAGAAATGCTTGTCCATTGCCTCAAATCCCTTGAAAAACAAGGCTTACGAAGTAGAAAAAATCAAAAAAAAATCCCCAGGCCCTGAGGCCTGAGGAACTTTTTTAAGCGCGTTATAGCAGCGAAAGTGTCAACAAAAGCTGCGTTCTATACAAGCTTAGCTTTCTTCTGTCTCGCCGAGTTCCATGTTCTTCTTACGAAGCTCTTCTGGAATTCGCTCAAGCAATTTCTTCATCGCTGGGTGAGAACCCACCGCGCTTCGCGCCAAGTCAGTCAACGAACGATCTGAGTCAATGTTCGCGGCCCGTAGCAACTCTTTGAACATTGGCAAAGCCGCGCCAGCTTCCATGATCGACGAAACAATCCGATTCGTTGGATTACTCGCATCCTGAGCTCCGCCGCCTGATCCGCCGTTTCCCCCAGTCATATTAATGACGCGGATATCCGAGATCTTCTCAGCCGGCTTCATAGCCTCACGCATAAGCTCTGGGGCCTGTGCAATAAAGGCGAGGATCGCTTCCTGGAACAAGACTTCACTCTCCGTGGAGTTCTTAGCCGCGATCATCTGCTCCTGACCCTTAGCCCGCGCTTCCGCTTCCACTAAGATCGCCGCAGCCAATCGCTCCTTCGCCTTCGCTTCCATATCCGCAGCTGACAAACGAGCCTCAGCGTGCTTCATGATCTCATAAGCCTCAGCGTCCGCAGCGATCTGCTTAGACAACTGCTCCTTCTCTGATTCCATGGCCTGCTCGATCAAAGCGACCTCTTTGTTACGAGTGGCTTCAGCCTTCTGCTCGACGAGGTAGACGTTCTGCTCCGCAGCTTCACGGTCGGCTACAACCGCCAAGCGCAGGGCTTCCGCAGCTTCCTGCTCTTTGTCTTTCTCGATAATGCCGATCTTCTTATCGCGCTTCGCCTTCTCAATCGCAAGCTCACGACGAATCTCTTCCTCGTCACGCTCACGGTTCTTATCGATGAGATAAGTCTGCTTTGCGATCTCGGCCTCTTCCTTCTCTTTCTCCTTCTCAACGATATAGGTATCACGCTCTAAACGAGCCTGTTGGATCTTCTTGTCTTGCTCAATCGAATCTTGCTGAACCCTAAGATCTGCCTCGATTTGAGCCTTTTTGACTTCCTGGTCCTTAGAAATGTTGTCCGTCGAGATCTTCAACTCAGTCTGAATCTGCGCTTCTTGAACCGCCTGCTCTTTCGCAATCTGGCGCTTCTTCACAGCTTCTTCCTGCTCAAACTTGAACTCAACAGTCTCACGAGTTCGCTCTGCCTTGAAGGTCTCAACTTCCTTCTCCTGATTCGCGACCGCCAATTCCTCGTCACGCTCAAGAGTGAGCCGTTGCTTACGACCCGTCACTTCCTGCGTCTTAATTTGAATGGCCGCGTTAACATCTTGCTCTTTCATCTCAACGCGAGCACGGTTCTCAATGTCGTTCTTGCGAATACGGCGCTCGGCCGTTTCCTCGACGATCTTCTTCAAACCTTCGGCGTCAAAGACGTTGTTCTCGTCATACGCCGACATCTCAGTTTGGTCGAGGTTCACAATAGACACCGATTCGAGAGTCAAACCGTTCTTATTCAAGTCTTGATTCAACGCCTCTTGAACCTTGTCTGCGAAGTCATCACGCTTTTCGTGAAGATTGAGCAAGGTCTGAGTCGCCGCAATGGAACGGAGCGCACCAATAAGCTTGGCTCCAACCAGGTCCATAACACTCTCAGGTGTCAGGGAGAACTCTCCAAGTGACCGAGATGCACGAAGGATCTGCTCGTCATTAGGCTCAACACGAACATAAAAGTCCGTTGTGATATCCACCCGATAACGGTCGTTCGTAATCAAGGCATCGCGGCCTCGACGGTCGACGGTCAAACGCATGGTCTCCAGAGAGATCCACTTGACCTGGTGCAAAACGCTAAAGACGAAGGCGCCGCCATCAACGACGACCTTAGCCCGTCCCTGACCCGTTCGCACAAAGGCCTTGTCGGAACTCGTCTTCTTGTAAGCCTTGACAAAAACAATAACGACCAACGCCAAAATAAGAATAATGGCGCCAGCAATACCTAACCCAAGCTTTTCAAACTCGCCTAGCGCAGCAAAAGGCAACATACTCAACTCCTTATAGTTCTCCACAAACATCCACAATCAACCCGTTGAACTCAATGAAAACAATCTAATCTCTTATTTACTCTCTGCTGATTCCGCCAGCTCCTGCTCGGTCAAAGCCCGGCAGAGGAAGTGACGTTCTTTAGCCTTATATCTCAATAGACGAACTGATCCACCCTTGGCCACCGAGCCCTCTTCAGCAGTGAGAAGCCTGAGGAAGACGGTGTGAATATCGCCTTCTTTGTCTTTGACATGACCACGGCCCGTTTCATGATCGACCTTCACAGAGTCGACCTGCGCAATCTGACCGATCAATCGAGTCACGTTCATACGCTTGCTCTCGTAACTGGGAACCAAACGGCCGAGGATGCCGCCGAAGCTCTTCGTCATGACCGCTGCAATCAAGAGCGCGATAGGGAAAGCATAACCGAGGAGGGTTTCAGTCTCTGTGAGTCCGTGACTTTTCCGTAGATAGGTCGTCGCGAAGAGGCCGCCGAACCCAAAGGCATAAAAGAACAAACTCAGCAGAATGGAAAAGGGCACCTTGCCGACGTGAAACCAAGAGAGGAAATGGAGTAGAACCCCAGCATCTCCTGCATCAAGATCTAAATCACCGTCTGCGTCGACATCGAGGTCTAGGTCGGCATCCACATCGACGTCGATATCCACATCAGCGTCAATGTCCGCGTCGACGTCCACATCCGCGTCCACGACGCTTAATCCGAACCCCAACACCTGCAATGTGATGAAGAGCGTCGCAAGCCCGATTGGGAAGATAAAAACCCAATTGAAAGACTGTAGGAAAAAGTCGAGGTTCATAATCGGCTCCTAGGGAATTGACGCAAAGAAAACCGGACGGGTTCGCGGCCTAACACATAAGCCATGTTCCAACAATTATGGGACGAAGGGACAAAAGGCAAACCCCGCTTTGCGTTTGGGTTGCTTTTTTATCCATAAATGCCAACGGAAATTGTCGGTTTGGAAGCCCTCAGTCGATAAGACAGCTCTTAGACGCAAGAGTTTTAAGGAGAACGAGAAAAATCCCAAGTTCTTCCACGATTTTCGCGAAGAGATTGGGATTTATAACAAAGCGTCTTTAGAGCGACACATAGTTCAGGCTGTTCAAGGCGAGAGCAAAGAGAATTCTCAAGCCTTTGGCGCTGGGAAGAATTTTTCCAAGAGCGGGCGATAACCCTGAATTGCGGTCCTCTGCATATAAAAAGACAGCCCTCTCAAACCTCCAAGCTCCTCTCCACCACCAGCGCGTCCCGGACCACCATGAGTCAAGGACGGCATCACTGTGCCCGGCCCTGGAGAATGCTCCGCAACCTTTGCGTTTCCAAGGGTTAAGCGGCCGTGGTAAGGAGCCATGGCGAGGAGCATGGACTTCGCGAAGGCGCGGTCGTCAGTGTAAAGTGAGCTAACCAAACCTCCTTCACCGCGAGAGATAAT
>JARGOJ010000016.1:17070-24914 GCA_029210225.1 Planctomycetota bacterium | reverse complement strand
AGCAGCGTCGCCGTGACACTTTGTAATTCGTTCATCTTTTTCAGATCTAAAAGAGTCCCAAAAATTAAGCAGAGAATCGATACGAGAGCCTTAGCGCCTTCGCTGAGGCCCTCAATCAGGCGACCGTTGCCAACACCTGACCCTGGGCCACCTGCTCTCCCTCGCTGACAGGCACAGCCTGAACTGTTCCTGAAACCGGGCTGGCCACTTGCATTTCCATCTTCATAGCTTCAAGAACTAGGATCGTATCTCCTTCATTCACACTCGTCCCAGGAGCTGCGACCACTTTGATCACTTTCCCAGGCATTTGCGCGGTCACGTCTGTCCCCGCTGCTGCAACAGGAGCGGCGGCGCTGGCTGCGCCCCCGGCGTCTTTCAAGTCGACAGTAAAGGTCTTGCCGTTGACTTTGACGGAGCTGCCGTCCACGGAGAGATTGAAGCTCTTGCCGTTGACCGTGACTGAGTACTGACCCGATTTTTGAGTCGTCGATCCGGCTGCAGCCTTTGGCTTATCCTTGTCAATCTTGCGGACGGCCACTTCGGCCTCGCCTTTGAGGAACTTGATGCCCTTGTCTTTACAAGTCGCGACAATGAAGAGGTTCTCATCGCTCTCTTCGAGCTTATGCTCTTTGAGAACCTTCCGCGCCGCTTCAAGGCCCTTCTCTGGATTCTCATCGTTGAGTTCCAAAGGCGAGCGCGTCGTTGGTTCGAGGCCTAATTGCTCCTGTGCCAGTTTAATAATGTCATCGTGGGGTTTGGTGGGAGTCTTACCGAAGTAACCGAGCACCATCTGCCCGTAGCTCTCAGCGATTTTCTTCCAAGGGCCAAACATCACGTTATTAAATGCTTGTTGGAAATAGAATTGAGAGACAGGGGTTACAGAGGTTCCGAAGCCCCCCTTTTCAACGACTTCCTTCATGGCTTTGATAATGAGAGGATACTTGTCCATAATCCCATTGTCTCGGAGCATCTGAGTGTTCGCGGTCAGCGCGCCCCCAGGCATAGGGCTCCAGGGAATGACAGGCTCAACCCGCTTCGCTTCGGGAGGCACAAAGTAATCTTTCATGCAATCCTTGAAGACTTCTTCGGCGGCGCGCACCTTGTCGATATCCACCTCTAATTCGAAATCGCTGCCCCGGAGGGCATGCCACATCACGAGAATGTCTGGCTGAGCGGTTCCCCCAGAGACAGGGGCCATGCAAAGGTCGATCGCATCGGCCCCAGCTTCCAGCGCCGCTTTATTCGCGGCCACAGAGATGCCAGCGGTCTCGTGAGTATGAAAGTGAATGAAGGTCCCTTCAGGGAGCATTTCTCGGGCGCGCTTAATTGTTTTGTAGACCTTCGAGGGCACAGCGGTTCCTGAAGCGTCTTTGAAACAAACAGCGTCGTAAGGGATGCCTGCATCTAAAATCTGCTTCAGAACCCCCTCATAGAACTCGGGAGTGTGCGCTCCGGAGCACCCTGGGGGCAATTCCATCATTGTAATCACGACTTGGTGCTTGAGTCCGGCGTCGACAATGCACTGACCGCTATAGATGAGGTTATTCACATCGTTGAGGGCATCGAAGTTGCGAATCGTCGTCATGCCGTGCTTTTTGAAGAGCTTGGCGTGCATATTAATCACGTCACTCGATTGAGACTCAAGACCCACAACATTCACGCCCCGGGCCAGGGTTTGCAGGTTGGCATCGGGGCCAACTGTTTTGCGGAAGGTGTCCATCATGTCGAAGGCGTTCTCATTGCAATAGAAATACAAGGACTGAAAACGCGCGCCGCCGCCAGCTTCAAAGTAATTGATTCCCGCGTCCCGAGCGGCCTCTAACGCCGGCAGAAAGTCGGGGGTAAAGACACGGGCGCCGTAGACAGATTGAAATCCGTCGCGAAAAGCGGTGCACATGAACTGAGTCTTCTTCGCCATTTTATTGCCTTCTCTGCAATAGTCTTAATTGCTGTCACATCTTTGAATTGCTGTTTTGTTGTCTTACTAAGCCACCAGGAATCGTCTCTAAACAGTCTTGGTCAAGACCGCCCAAAGCACTCCCGCAGCCACGGCTGAACCAATCACGCCGGCGACGTTCGGGGTCATCGCGTGCATCAGCAGGTAATTCTGAGGGTCTTCTTTTTGACCGACCATTTGCACAACCCTCGCCGAGTCGGGCACCGCTGAGACTCCGGCGGCTCCAAGCAATGGATTGATTTTATCTTTAAGAAAGAGATTCATAAACTTCGCAAAGAGCACGCCCCCCGCTGTCGCAACAGCAAAAGACAGGGCCCCGAGGGCGAAGATCTTAATTGAGTCGGGGCGCAGGAAGGTCTTCGCTTGAGTGCTTGCTCCAACACAGAAACCAAGAAGGATGGTTACGATATCGATCATAGAGGTCCTCGCGGTATTCGCGAGGCGCTCTGTTACGCCGCTCTCTTTAAGTAAGTTTCCAAAGAAGAGCATACCCACCAGGACCAAGGACCCCGGAGCAATAAGAGCGCAGATTAAGAAAGCCACAACGGGGAAGACAATGCGCTCGCGCTGGCTGACCACTCTCGGCGGCGCCATGCGAATGAGGCGCTCTTCCCGACTGGTGAGCAGCTTCATGATAGGGGGTTGAATGACGGGGACAAGGGCCATATAGGAATAGGCCGCGATGGCGATGGCCCCCAATAGCTCAGGCGCGAGCCTTGACGAGAGGAAGATCGCGGTTGGGCCATCCGCCCCCCCAATGATCGCGATGGCGCCCGCTTCTTTCGGAGTGAAGCCGAGGTAGTAAGCACCGATCAGGGTCAGAAATATCCCGATTTGGGCTGCAGCACCGAGGAGGATGAGCTTGGGATTGGAGAGCATCGCGGAGAAATCGGTCATCGCTCCGATGCCCAGGAAGATGAGCGGCGGATAGACTCCTTGCTGCACCCCCCAATATAAATAATTGAGCACCGTGCCTTCGTCGTAGACGCTCAGGGACATGTCCACCGCCGTGGGAATGTTCCCGACGATGGCGCCGAAGCCGATGGGGAGAAGCAGGAGAGGTTCGTAGTCTTTCACAATGGCGAGCGCGATAAATATGATGCCAATGGCGATCATGAGCGCGTTGCCCCATTGCATATGGGCAAAACCAGTTGTGCCCAAGAACTCTATCATTGTGTCCATGTTGTTTCCTTGAAGGAAGTGTGAATCATCGGGAGAAGGGTCAAAACCCTGGGAGCGCGGAAAAGAGCCTTAGTCGCTGCGATGGTGAATCAGCGCGATGGCCATGGCCGCAACGAGATCCTCATCCAGGACCGCTTGCTTAGCCACCGGAGCAGCGGAGTGCCCGTGTTCGCTTGGGGGGAAATATTCATTGAAGACGTCTAGTATCTTTGGGAGCGCCGTCAAGAAGAGCGTGAGAATCAGGAGCGCTGCGAAGACGATGATCATGCCGGTAATGGCGACTACAATCATGTTCGGATCAGCTTGATCCTTGACCGCCTCGGTGACGAGTAGCGGAAAGTCCATATTATCTCCCTCTTTGCAAAGAGACGCCCGCCGTGAGGGTGTCCCCCTTATCCCTGAATCGACTCAACACCATACGCGAATTTTTCCCCAAGAGGAATCCTCACCTGCCTCTCCTTCTCATTTCCTTCACCTTTTCACAGCGGGCGTAGAGAGGGCGGTCGGAGAGTCTCAATATTTTTTGGGAACTTTGAATCGTCGGGAGCGTGTTTTCAAGTGGGTCGCCTATTCCTTTGGGATTCATTGACGAGGATCAATTTTATGTTTTCTAGACACGTTCTCGGGCTCGGTTTGTTACTTGCACTATCCAGCCCCGCTTTCGCGCAAACACCCCATGTTGTCCATGTTCAAATCGACAAGCCGATGTATCGCCTCGGCGAAACGATCTGGTACCGACTGCATAGCACAGAGTCGTTTAAGGGCAAAAAATACACTGTGGAGTTAAGGGACGGCGCCGGAATCGTGGCCGCCACCAAGAGCTTTAAGGGTCAAAAAATCCCGAGTGGATCCTTTCTCATTTCCAAGAAGTGGCTCGGCGGCAATTATCGACTTATTGCGAGAGAAGATAACAAGGTTGTTCACGAGGCTCCGCTTCGGGTTTACGACCTACAAACGCCCCAGTTGAGGCTCTCCCTTCAATTGATTGGAGATTACTATCACCCGGGAGACACGGTGATCGCCAGCGTCAAAGCGAACGACCTTAAAGGACGCCCGGTCATTGGCGCGGACGTTCAATTCCTAGCCAACTTTGGTCCACTCGTCGTCGAAGGCGTTGGTGGACAAAGCAATGAGCAAGGTCGCGTGGTGATCCGCTTCAAAGTGCCTAAAGAGGCTCAGGTCGCTGGCACCGTCGCCGTCGGCATTGAATGTAAAAAGGGAATGGCCGCTGTGGCCGCGAACATTCCAGTGTCAGCATCCGTCGGCCGAGTTGACTTCTTTCCTGAAGGCGGCGCTGTGGCGGAGCAAGGATCCCACCGCATGGCTGTGTTGGTCCGAAACTTAAACGGCGACCCAATTATCGCGGAAGGCCGAGTCTATAGTGGCGACGAGTGCATTGAGACATTTAAGTCCAATAAGCGCGGAACTGCGATTCTCGATGTGAAATATAAAGAGGGCAAGAAGCTCGTCTTAAAGATTGATCGCCCGACTGGAGTCAAGAAATCCTTCCCTCTCCCCGCTCCCACAGGTCATAAATACTCGATACGAGTCAATCGCAATTACAAGACAAATCAGTGGGTTTCGGTTTTACTAAACGGTAAGAAAATGAAAAAGGCGGCGACCCTTTATTTCGTTTGGAACGGCAAGATCGTCAAAAAGGAAAAGGTCAAGATAACCAAGGACTGGAATGCGGAAGCCGCCAATTTCAAGCTCCCTGCCTACCACGGAATTGGCTCGGTCTACCTTGTCGAAGACGGTCGCGCTTATGCTCGCGCCAAGTTCTTCTTCGGTGAGAAGTCGCCCTTTGAAATGATCGTCGAGGCCTCTGAAGACAAGAATCTGCCCGGCCAGGCCGTTCGCGTGAACGTGACAACGCTGCGCTACGGCAAGCCTGCAGCGGCGGACTTAGCGATCTCTATCTTTAATAAAGGAGCGCTTGATTCTGGGCGCTTGCAGCTCACCGACTTCCCAACACGGCTGCTGTTCCAACCTCACATCGACGGCATCCTCACGGACGCGAAAGACCTCATGAAGAAAGGTGCTGGGGCATACTTGGAGCGTGACGCATTCCTGCTCACACACATGGCCTACGCTTACCCCAAAGAAGGTCTCCCAGTTGACAAGACCGGCCTGCCCCCCATCAATGCCGGTCGAGTTACAATCGCCCCGGTCCCACCTCGGGCACCGATCTCTGCCAAGGCTCTCGCCGGGTCAGTCACCAAGGCTCGCAAAGGGAAGCTCCAGAGACTCTTAGAGCGGGCGCCTTTTACTCGCGGCGTCATGCCTAGAGTTGAATCGAACAGTCAATTCCGCCGCGTCGCTCCTAAGAAGAAACAATTGAAAACTCCCGGCCTTGGCAAGAAGCGCAAGGCTCCTCAAAAAGAGAAGATCAGCTGGAAGCAAATTGATACTCGGGACACTCTTTATTGGAATGAGCGTCTTCGCACGAACTCTAAGGGCAAGAAGAGCTTCACTTTCCGACTGAGTCATGAGATCTCCGAATTGGAATTCGCTGCTCAGGGAATGTCCGGCTCCGTCGCCCTCGCCTCTTCAAAAGTCGTGAAGGCCAAGGCCAACTTTCAATCAAAGTTTGCCTTCCCGACCTTTATGCGAGTGGGAGATCATATTGAATTGGAAATGGACATTGTGATCCGCGATGGCCGCAAAGACCCAGTGCAATTAAACATCCTCTATCCACGATCACTGAAGGCTCTGGACAAAGTCAATCTTACGCTGAATCCAAAGAAGAATAAGCTGAAGCACCGCTTCCGCTTTCAAGTTCTCTCAGCAACCCACGGCGCTCGCTTAACCGCAGTGACAACCCGGCGCATGTTCCAAGAGATCCAGCACCGCGACTTCGCCATTGGGGAGCGGGAGTTGACATTAACAGTGGGCACCACGGGCTTCGCTGACGGAGTTCAAAGCGCCGAATTGCGCGTCCCTAAGAACGCTGTCAAAGGCTCCGTCCGCGTCCAATCTAGGGTCTTGCCACGGGTCAAGAAAGTGGCTCCAGTCATTGCCAGCTCTGTCGAGAGTGTTGAGAGCGTGCTCCGAGAACCCCACGGCTGCTTTGAGCAAACAAGCTCGTCACACTATCCGAATCTTGAGGCGCTGACCCGCTTGAAGAAAGAGGGCAAGGACGGCAAGGTGATGGAGCGGGCTTACAAATATGCTCACGCGGGCTTTAAGAAGCTCAAGACCTTTCAAACTGCGTCCGGTGGTTTCACACTCTGGCCTGGAAGAGGCGAGACAAAACCCCACTACACCGCCATGGGCCTCGTACAAATGGCGCTCTATGCTCGCCTCTTCGACGGCAAAGGCACTTACGAAATGCAGAAGGCGCTCAATTACTTAAAGAAAGCAAAAATGGCCAAGATCTATAAGATCTATGCCGTCTATGCTGTCAGTGAGTATGCCTCTCACACTGAAGAAGCTCAGGGCGCGGCGATCATGAATAAGATGCTCAAGAAAGCCGTGGCGGTTGAGACGAATTACGAGAAGGCGTTGTTCGCCAACGCCTTGCTCTATCGCACTGACGAAGCTAGCCAGAAGATCTTCCACAAGCTCGCTGGAGAGCTTCTTAAGGCTCAAGGCGAAGACGGCGGAATAAAGAGCAAGGGCTCGGGAGTCATGCACTCTCGGGACACTGTTCTCGCCCTTCAAACAACCGCTCTGACGGCCGTCGTATTCCAAAAGGCCAATCACAGCGACGCCGCTGTCAACGCCGCTCGCTTTCTCCTGAAGCAGAAGCAAGTGCGCGGAGGATGGTGGGGCACTCAGGGAACAGCCCTATCTATTCGTGCTTTAACTCACGTCCCTGCCCACAACGTTTTGGCCATGGACAATGAGAAGTTGAAGCCCATTCAATTCTCCGCCGCCGGTCTCAGGAAGACCTGGACTCCTGACGCTGAGAAAGCCGATCCTTACAAGTTCTCGGCCCCTGTTCCTACAACGCTCGGCAAGGTTCAATTCTCCATGGCCATTCCAAAAGGTCACAAAATGGAATACAGCTTTGGATTGAGCTACCGCGTCGCCACTCCTGTCAGTTCGAGGGACGCGCCTTTTCAAATCAAGACGCGCATTGCGTCCTCAGTGACTGTTGGTCAGACAACACCTGTTTCAGTGACGATTAAAAAGACCGTCTTCAAAGAGAGGATCTCAACCTCTGGCTCTGGCTTTGCCGTGAGCAAGAAAGCCAACCGTCGGAAGTCCATTCCCAAAGGTCAGTATGTGGCCTCCATCGGAATCCCTGGGGGCTGTATTATTGAAGACATGAAGCAGATCTTAATTGACACCGAAGCTCAATTCGCCGAGTTCAAAAACGGCGCCCTCTGCCTCTACTGGGAAAACCCTCCTGGAGAGACAAGCTTTCGCTTTGACGTGAAAGCCGTCGTCGCCGGGAACTACGTCAGCTCTCCAAGCGTCTTCTACCCTTACTACTCCGCCAACCGGGAAGCCTATTCGGGGGGCATCGCCATTAAGGTCCTCGGCGGCCGCTATCAAGTCAGCGAAGAAGAAGCTGGCGCCGCAGCAGGGCTTGGTAAGTAAAGAATCACACGAACGCCTGTACTAACCAGGGATAGAGTTAAATCTATTCCTGGTTAATTCTTTTCGAAGGGATGTCATTTCAGATAAAGATTAGTTTTATGTAACAATGAAGCAAAACCAGCGTTTTTCTTCTTACAGATTCCAACCCAGACAAACC
>JARGOJ010000016.1:8411-17060 GCA_029210225.1 Planctomycetota bacterium | reverse complement strand
GTTAGAGCCGTTTCTACAATGTCTTTTAAATACTCATCTGCGAGAAGACTTTCTAAATCTTCCGCGGCCTCCATAGCAACACTTCCCAAAGAGCCTAATGCAACTACAGCTGTCAACTTCTTGTCATTATCTGGAATCTTAAGATCACGCCGCAACTGATCTATTGTGCAACCTCCGAGCTCTGAAATGATCGCCTTTGCTCGATTAATGTTTACTTCAGCGAATCGTTCTGAGAAACCACGTGTTTTATAGTCAGCTTGTTCTCGAGCATTTTTAACACGCTGCAATTCCATACCCAATCGCTCATACTTATCGCCCAAAGCAATTAAATGGCTTATCACAAGCTCATGAGAACCTACTTTTCGCTCCGCTCTGCGATTGCTTTGATAGGTCCGTTGTCTACTTTTCGCAGCCAAAAATTTTGGACTATTCGTTTCAAGAAAGATCGACGTAACATGAAACGCTGCATAATATATCCGGCTCACCGCTGACCTCAAGAGGGCCTCGTGAACAACGGTGCAGTCCTCTGAAATATACAAGTATTTAAATACTTGTAAATAAAATGGCCATTGTTGACTCATCAACTACACCAAATCAATCACTAGTCGGCTACTCAAATTATGGGACCATTGAAGCCACCATTCTTCATCAAATGCCCGCATTTTTTTCATTTGATCACCTACTGGTTCGGAATTAGTCACGCCAAGGAAAAGAAAGAACTCCGGAGACCCGGTTTCATTGAGTTCAATAGAAAGAGTCAATAAATCGGGAGCCAAGTATATTTCTAATTGTGACTTAGCCTCCAGCAAAACCGAACACAAGTCTGGATTCGTTTCCAAAAACAATTTCAATTCTTCAGGATTCTCAACAACGAACTGACTTTCGACTTCTGAAACCTGGTCCTTTAGATTTTTACAAATCAAATTATCAGTTTCACTGAGAGCAAAAGCGGAAAAGCGGACTAGAACTTCAATTGACCCAAAGTATTCCGGATTAATGGCCGTTCTTACCTTATCTAGGAATTCTTGCGATTTTTTTACGCACGCAGCTAACTCAGCAAAAACTTACATGTGGTCTTCTTCCAGTAGATGAGGAAGAATTGAAACCTCTGATAAGGAATTAGTAGCTGAAACATCAGGATTCCAAGTGTATCCAGTGTCTGCTATCTTCTTCTGGTAACCATACCCAGTGCTGGATATTTTTGTCGCGCTACTCAAACCATCGGAATGTCTCGAAATTCGGTTATTAGTGTTTTTTGATAACATGTTCATTCCTATTCTGCCGCCCAATCTTTCAGGGAAAATGTATTGGCGAAAGCGCTGGAAGATTTACAGAATTCTCTCACAAGCGGAATAAAATACTCGTTCAGTTTTCGTGGCCTAAATCTCAGATAATTCAGCCTAAAACACTTCTGTCTATCGATTCCCAATATTCGACAGTCTTCTATGTTCGAGGGGGTAACCGTGATTATAGTGTTGAAATACTCTTCAGGAGTATTGTCCTCATCCTCCCCTGAACGCAAGGTGCTCGTAACCAAACGCAACTCCTTAACATTCTCCGTCAGTGATAATTTATCACCGATACCGCATTCAAGTGCATTCTCGATAGTTTCATTTGGAAGTCTAATATTGTGTAATACTCCAAACCGAACAAGATATTTCGGACGAACCAATGGAAGCGTTATCCGCAGTATTTCCAAAACGGTATCCATAAAAACTTTGAACGCCTCTTCATAAGGAACACTAGACTCTTCGATTCGATCTCTATCAGAACCTTCAGACATCGTCCTGAAGTTTTCGTATGGATGCTCAATTACAATGTCGGAGTGCGAAACCAGAATTTTCATACCTGTCTTGTCATTTCTAAGACGTATTGCCTTCCAGCTTTCCACTTTCCCATCCGTAAACAATTCTCGGTCAAAAAGTTCCGTGATTATTTGAGCTGGTTTGTCCCAAAGACTGTAGGTATTCGAAAATCTAATTCCGACGATCAGAGATGTGCAATATTCTAAATCAGACACTTGATGTCCCTATGACATTGATTAAACAACAAAACTGACAACGCATAATATCAAATAGTGCTACAAGAATAAGCCTGCTCTCAAAATTTGCAAGACAAACTTCTGAGCCTACCACAAGATTCTACAGACTGATTTCTTTTCTTTACATCCTCACAATTCTAGGCATTGGCTGCTGAAGCTGTTCAAGTCTGGCCGAAACCTCATGTCAATCGCAGTCACTTCTTCTCCACACTCTTCCCCTGATAGCGCCGTTGCCAAATCGCCAGGGTCGTATCGCGGTTATAAGGATCTCTCTCTAGAGCCTCAAAGCAATCTTTAATGTCTGTCAAAAAGCCTTCCTGAGCGTCATTGAGCTTTGCCAATGTTTGCGCAGTCTCCAAGTTCTTCCTTGCCTCCTTTAATTGCCCCAATTGCAACTGAGCATGAACCAATTGATAGAGCGTCTCGGCGTAGGGGAAGTCTTTATCTCGATAGGGAGCGCGTATATTGATTGCTTCTTGAAAGCTCCCGGCGGCCTCTTTGTATGACCCCGTGGACATATCGACCTGGGCGCCTTGCACAAGCTGAGTCCAGCGCGCTTGCTTCTTCATAGGTAGGGGGAAAGTGTCTAATACGACTAAGCCGCTTAGCGAGACGAAGATGCTCGCGAAGAACAATAGCACTAACAAGAGAGTCGCCAGAATGCCTGGAGCCTTCATGTGAAAGCGCTCCCAGCTTTCATTGAAGACCGAGGCGCGAATCTTTGAATCGGGCAAGGCTGGGAAGGTCGCGAACAGGTCCTCACTAAACAATTGAAAGTCGTCGGGCTTAAGCTCTAAGAGAGTCTCCCCCTCCAAGCGATGGTAGTGCTCTCTCTGCCACTTCTTCGCCAATGAATTGACCTTATAGCCATGGGGCACCGCGAAGACGATTAGGAAGCCCACCACGCCGAGCACATAGAATTCCCCGAGGAACGCCACTACAATCAGACAGGTCGCCGTGGTGACCACGAAGATCGCTTCTATCAAGGGCGACCTTGAGAACAGCATCAAGCGAAAGAAGTGACCTCCATCGAAGGGCACGAAGGGGATGAGATTAAAGGCATTGATAAAGACCAAGTACCAGGCCAGCTGATAGGTCCAAGGCGGACCCCCGCTGTGAAAATACACCAGCACCCCTAAGCCGAGGATGATGCCAGGGAGGGGACCGAGGAGTAGAACGATGCCTTCTTTCCAAGATTGGACGTGACGGCGCTCTCCGGTGACGGCGGCGCCGAAGAAAGGGATGAAGAACATGCGAACGTTCTTGTAACCAAAGAGGCGCATCCCTAGAGCGTGACCGAACTCGTGGAAGAGCAGGACTCCCATGAGCAGAGCGAGATCTTGCAAAGGCCGGTCAAAGAGGCCGAGGGTGGCGAAGAGCGCTGCGGAGACGATTAAAGTCCAGAAGCCCTGCCACCAATTCGTCGACTTGCGTTCAAGCTTTTCAAGTTCATGAACGAGGTCGCGCTGATTGAGCTTTATCTCGTCGAGCGCTGAGTCGCTGGGTATTGGCTCATCAGGGTTAGGGGCGGTTTCAGTCATAGCCATTCATGCTTCTTATTTGAGAAAGAGCCGCCTTGGTTCGACCCAAAGCGGCTCCTCGTTAGAATTCAATAAATAGCAAAGATTCAATAGAGCTTTGCTTTTTTATTCTTCACTGGGGGCTTAGCGACAGGGGCGTCTTTCTTATCGTGGATCGCGTTGAGCCATTTCGTTTTGACAGGAACGTAGTTGAGCTCTTCGCGAAGGCGATCTTCGAGGTTTGGCATGTGAGCGCCACCGTAGAGGATAGCGATCTTCTTGGCTTTGCCTTTGTAGATGCTCTCGATCAATTTGCCGAAGGCCACAGAGTTTCTTTGCATGAGAATGAACTTCATATTCATAAGATGCTCGATGCCCTGCATGCTCTTGAATTGAGTCATCATTTGATTGCGAAAGCGCTGCTCTCCCATCATTTGGATCACTCGGTCCATTTGGCCCATCTGCCGACTCATCGTTCCCTTTGGAAGTCCGAGGGCGCGTTGTTGAGAGTCGAGGGAGAGGTCGGCGAGCTGCCAAGTCTTCCGCTTCTTCAATCCCTTGCCCTGAAAGAGGAGGTCGCGGGCGCCCATTTTATTGAGGTTGGCAGGTTTGACGTAGTCGTATCCCATAGCTTCGTACAGGACAAGGTCGCAATCGGCGAGGACCTTATTAATCGACTTGTAATATTTCGCTTCAGCGAAATGGACGATAGAGATCATCACGACTTCGGGGTATTTGAACTTTTGACCGCTCATTCCAGGCATCCCTGTGCTTGGAGCCTTGGCGTTCTTGGCGCGTTTATATGTTCGGACCGAGAGCTGGGCAACCTGTCCCCCGGCTTTGCTTTTCTTGACTCGAATAAAGTCGCCAATTTTGCCTTTCTCTTCAGCGACCGCAGCGCTTGTCAGGGAGAGAGTCAGGGCAAAAATCAAAGCCATTTGGCCAAACAGT
The DNA here is from genome assembly GCA_029210225.1 of Planctomycetota bacterium. Taxonomy (GTDB): domain Bacteria; phylum Planctomycetota; class J058; order J058; family JARGOJ01; genus JARGOJ01. Next base: position 12,548 of record JARGOJ010000016.1, on the reverse strand, counting down.
ACCTTCATAAGGACCTCAATCAAGGGGTGGATAATTTTGAAGTTTTGAAGGGCGCTATCTTAAACCAAAGCGGCGAAAAAAAGGTAAAGAGCCCCACCTTTATCGGAAGGGCTCTCTTCGGAAGGCCTCGAAAAGACGCGTTGTGGACTGCTTTAGCCTTTGAGAATGTCCTTGATCACTTTTCCTTTACTAAGAGTGATGGGGCGCTCACCCATTTGGAACTCTTTGCTCGGAGAGAGGCCCATAGCCTTCACTGTTGTCGCGAAGAGGTCTGGGATGGTGACAGGATTCTTAACAATGCTCAGGCCATCTTTCGATGATTCTCCGTAGACCCCGCTCTTGATATTCCGTCCTGCTAAAACAGCTCCAAAGACGCTCGGGAAGTGATCTCGGCCGCCGCGCTTATTAATCACAGGGGTTCTGCCGAATTCCCCCATACAAAGAATCAATGTCTTCGAGAGCATTTTGCGCGCCTTAAGATCGTCTAAGAGCGCTGAGAAGCCTTGGTCAAGCTGGTTTCCGAGCTGGCTTGTTCTCTGGAAATTATTCTCGTGAGTGTCCCAGCCGTCCTGAACAACCTCCACGCAGCGGACACCATTCTCGACGAGGCGTCGAGCCATGAGACAGCTCTGGCCGAAGTTATTCTGACCATATCGAGACCGTGTTCGGGCCGATTCCTGGCTCAGGTCAAAGGCTTTAATCTCATCCTTACCGCGAAATCCGAGCGCCTTTTGAATGGCTTTGCGTCGCCGTTGGACTAAGCCGGGGCTGGCTTTTCGCGAGTATTCCTTTTCCATTTTCTCAAGGAGACCGGCGCGGCGTTTTTGGCGAGAGGCGCTGAGGTCTTTTGGAGCTTGGAGATCTCTGATTCGCGAATTCGCCCGGTCCACTAAGAATGGCGAGAACTCTGAGGACAGGTAGCCCTGATCCGGGAGCCCTGGGCGGTTGGGGCCAATTCTGAGGTAAGGAGGAAGAATGGCCTCCCCAGCGCTTTCTTGAGCAGCGTAGGCAGCCACCGCGCCGAAGGTCGGAAAGCGCATATTGGCGAGGGGCTTTTGACCGGTCTTGACGAAATAGGTCGCACGGTTGTGATCGCCTTCTTTGGAGTGAAGAGAGCGCACGACATTGAGCATGTCCGAGCGAGCTGCCAGACGAGGAAAAGCGCTTGGTAACAGGAGCCCGGGGGTCTTGGTTTTAATTGTTTTTGTCGACCCACCGTTCTTATGATTCGGTTTTGGATCCCAAGTTTCTAGCTGACTGGGTCCACCCTGAAGCCAGAGAATAATGCAGGCCGGGCCGCTCTTCGTGTTCCCAATAAACTCCCCCTGCTCATTGAAGTCAGGGTCATAGTTTCGCTTGTCCGGGCTTGTCCAGGCCATCCTCGTCGCAGCGAGACCAAGAGCAGAACCAAAGCTGGCTTTTAGGAAGTTGCGACGGTTCAGAGGATTGATTGTCATGGAGAACCTCGAAGGCTTGGGGTTTGAGACTGGAATTAACGCTGACAGGCGAATTCCGTGGATGCGAGAAGGGCCCAGTACAGGTCTTCATAACGTTCTTTTGTGTCGGGGCCAGCCTTGATAAAGGCGAGCCATCGAGAGAGTTCAGTGTTTGTTGGGAGCCGCATTAGGACTCGTTCACAGAGTTCTCTTAGGCGGCGGCGGTGGGACGGGACCTCTTTGAGTAAACTGTGAAGAATGCGTCCTGGGCGGGCTTTTATCAATCCGTTGAAGGCTTCTCCATTAATCAATCTCAATGCTTGCCGGGTGGACGATCCAAAGGCTTGCTCTTTTGTATTGTCCCCAGCGAGATCTTGCAGTTCCTTGGTGAGGCTCCGCTTCATGGCAATGTGGAGGAATTTCAATTCTCCCGGGGCGGGCTTGTCCCTTCCCGTCGCCGTGAGAAAGGCGGCGGCGATTTGATCGGCTCGGAGGGGACGGTGAAGCGTTGGGAGGCCTTCGCTGTCTTTGTCTTTTGTCGCGGCCAACTCTGCTTTCCGCTGATAGGACTTTGTCTGCAGTAGTAGTTGCCGGAGCTCTCTTAATCGAAAGTCACTTTCCACGAAGGCCTTAGCGAGGAGCTTGAGGAGTTGGGGGTCGTTCCCTGGAGCATTGATATCAGTGATCGCGCCGATGAGTGGCACACCAAAGAGCTCTTCAAAAACTCGATTGACCTGGGCTCGGGCAAAGTAAGATTCTGCGCCGTCTTTGGGGCCGGCGGTCAGCCACTTCGCGAGGGCTTTGCGGCGTTTTGGCGAGGCGCTCAGGTCTGTCCCGTCGATGGCCTTCGGCTTGAAGGGCTTGCTTAACTTCGCCTTGTTTAATTTGAAGCGATAGTCGCCAATGGGTGATTCATAAAGTTCGAATTGTTGTTGTCCGAGGCGGCGCACTCGAAGGCGCCCGAAGTTGGCGGCGAATTCGTGGAATTGAGATTGCTTCCAGTCGGCGAAGGGATGGTCGTGACAGCGAGCGCAATCCAGTGAGACTCCCAGGAATTGTCGGGCGACGGCGGTTGCTGTGTCTGGGGCGTTGCCGCGATATTGAAGGAGAAAGAGGGTTGAGAAGTCGTCGCCAGCTTTGCCTTCTTTCGAGATAAGATCGGCGGCGATGTCTTTGAAGGATCGATTCTTAGCGCTGCTTTGCGCTGACCAATTGGTCAGGAGCTTTCGGATGGCCGCGTTGGCGTTCTTTTCAAGCAATCGCTCGGCGAAACGCTGGCCAAGAAAGCGAGCGGAGCTCTCCGATTGAAGAGCGCGCTTAATAGCCTTGAGGCGCTTCCCAGAGGACCTGTCAGTGACAAAAGCGCGGGCCTCTTCGAGGTTGGGAATGCGCCCTTCAATATCCAAGGTCATACGGCGAAGGAAAGCGCGGTCATCGCAGCGATCTTTCACTTCTCCAAATTGTTCCTGAAAGGCTTTGTCAATATCCCCTGGAGTCACCTCTGCCCCAGCGCTTTGGCCAAGGATAAGGATAAGGGCGAGGCTTTTGATTAGTTTGCAGAGCATCTCTAAGATCCTTAGCGAGGCAAGGGAGTAAAAAGACTTAAATCAATGAAAGCATGATTTTATGCGCTAAAGCGAGCGCTCGATTCAGTGAGCCTCGCGAGTGGCCTTGAGGTAATCTTCCAGGGCTTTTTCAAGCTCCTTTAATTGGGCCTCCGCTTTATCGAGGTGGACTCCTTTGAGGGAGTTGCCGATGTTCTTGCCATGATTGGTGAGGAGGTCTTTGAGCTTGCCTGTTCTTTGGAGAATGTGCATAAAGCGCTTACGGGACCTTGCGTATTCTTCTTTAGTGATGACTTGGTCGTCATTGAGGTCTAAGTTTTTAATGACGACGTCGGTGGCTTTGCCTTTGAGTTCAGATGCTTGAATTTGTCCGTCTTTGTTGGCGTCGTGCTTTGCAATGATGTCGGCCCAGGGGGGAGGCGCGCCAACAAGTTTGCCTTGACCTGCGGGAGCCTTTTCTGGATTGCCCGCAAACTTCTTGCGAACAGCCTTGAGGACCTCTTCACCGCTGAGTTTGTCGTCGCCGTTTGTGTCAACGAGAGCAAACCTGGCGCGCTGGCCTTTGTCGGTCACCTCGTCAAGGTGAATGCTGCCGTCGCGATCCTTATCGAGCTTCATGAAGATCTTTTCAACTTCTTGTTCGATGACAAACTCAAAGCCTTCTTCAAAGCTCATGACGCCGTCTCCGTCGCGGTCAGCGCGGCCGAAGAGCTCGTCGTCCCCAGGGAATTCAGTGCGCTCAATTTTATTGTTCTTGTTCTTATCGAGCTTGGCGAACTTCTTCATGGCTTCCTGACGGGCATCGGGAGGCCCCCCGTCGGCGGGTTGGGTTAGAAGAACTCCAATCCCCAAAGCTGCGGTTGTGAGGGAGAAGAGAATGGATTTCGTTGAGCGTTGCATGGGCCACCCCGTTTCGACTTCATTGCTAAATCGCGTCGTTGTTCTACAAGGGGTTTTACCGGAGTGCTCCAGGCCAGGTTTCGAGAAAGTGACTTTTATTTGAGATCTTTTTCTTGGGCTTTAAAATGCCGACGAAGCGAGAGTGGCACTCGCTTCGTCGTTTGAATCGTTCTTTCATCTAAAAAGATAGGCAGGCTCAGGGCAATTTTTAAGTCCGTGAGCCTACTGAGGAATGG
>JARGOJ010000016.1:0-8401 GCA_029210225.1 Planctomycetota bacterium | reverse complement strand
CAGGCTGTTAGGATTGGCGAGTGTTTTCCTGTTTGCGTTGTAGAGCTTCTTCCAGTGACTCTTTGAACCCATTTGAGTGAGCGCGATGCTTGAGAGGGTCTCACCTTTTCTCACGACATAAGATTTGGTTCCCGTAGGAGCCTTCTTAGAGTGTTCGTGATCTCCAGCTTCGTCGTTCGCCACATTCGGACGGCGAGCGGGGGTTCTTACGATTCCAGGACGACCGAGGCGCAAGGTTGGTTTTGCCTTGGGAGCGGCTGCGAGCGTGGACGTCATATTCTTAGGGATACGAAGCGTCATGCCTTCGCGAAGGCGCTCTGGTGAGCTGAGGTGTGAGTTCGCCGCGACAATGACTTGCCACTTCTCGCCGGCGCCGAGGTAATGCTTGGCGATGCCATAGAGGCTCTCGTTCTTTTTGACGCTGTGCTTAACCCAGTGGTTGCTGGTATCGGCAGGCTTTGGAGCAGGCTCAGGCTTCGTCTTAGGAGCGGGGGCGGGAGCCTTCTTCTCGCTGTCTTTGGCCTCGCTCGTCTTCTCTGCTTTTTTGAGGCTCTTTAAGAGGGACTCATGAGCGACAGGCTCTGTCTTTGCTTCGGGCTCCGTGGGGCTTTGATACTTCTCGTCAACGGGGCTTGTCTCCGTATTCATGGTTGCGCCACTGACGATGGTCTTGCTCTCGGAGCTGGTCTTTTTCTTTTTTTCGTCCGCGTTCCAGCTGAGGACGGTGAGGAGCAGGAGTGTGCCTGCTGCTGCGATGCCGTATTTGATTCCTTGGCCCATGGTGTCCACCTTTGATTGAATGATGCTTATGCTTGAATAAGAATTAAGTGCCTTGAACATCTAGAAGATCGGATGGAAGCTGGGCTTATCTTTGGTGAAGAAAATAAGAAAGTCATCGATGCCCTGACCGGTCCCGTTATTCGGAGAAAAGAGCTTTGACGGAGTCGACAAAGAGTGACGATCCGCTGAGGACCCGTGAAGCGGTCTGCATCCTTCATGATGATCGCGACGCTGAGGAGAGCTGCGAGCGCTGTGGTGACTTCATCTGTAAGGAGTGTATTCAAGATCTCTTCAGTCGTCAGGTTTGCCCAAATTGTCATAAGAATTATGGGGGCAAGCTCCTATCCGACTTTCAAGCCAGTCTCTGGGGCAAGCGGGACGTTTACGTCTGGCTTATCGGTGGATTCGGATCGCTGTTGTGCTTGACCCAGGCACTCGTTTGCTTTGCCATGACCATCCAAAATCTTTCGGGAGCCAATACGCCCCTCGGCGTCCCAGAGGCATTGGCTCTTGCCCTCTTCCTGAGCCTCGCCTTGGTGATCACGAGCGCTTACTTTCTACTTAAGAAATGGGCGCGCAAGGCTTTGTTCCTCATTCCACTCACCGGGTTCTTTCTGGCGGTTGTTCAAGTTTCGGATCTTGCCAACGCCGTGGCTGCAGCGTGCCTCATAGTCCCACTCCCCGTCGTCTTCCTTCTCTCGGCGTTTACGAACCCCCAAAACAGGCTGGCCTTTAGGATAGAGGTTTCAAGGGACGAACTCGAATCCCTTTTTGAGGTGAAGAAATCCAACCGAGCCGCCCACAACGCTTTGGCCCTTAGTCTCGTCGCTTTCATCCTCCCTCCCCTCTTATTCCTGTCTTTGTATCTGGCGCTCCGTGGCCGCAAGAACTGCGACCCAGAGGCCTGGCCTCCTGTTGGCGGAATGAAACCCGCCCAAAACGCGCTCATCCTCACGACTTTGGGATTTCTCCTCTGGACAGTGATCCTCCTATTTGGCGGAATGTCTTAACGAAAAGATTGAGAGAACATCCTTGGCAAATTCAACCGCGTTTTGCATAAAACACGAAGATCGCGAGGCGACCGCAAGCTGCGAGCGCTGTGGTGACACTATCTGTAATGAATGTGTTCAAGATCTCTTCAATCATCAGGTTTGCCCAAATTGTCATAAGAATTATGGGGGCAATCTCCTATCCGACTTTCAAGCCAGTCTCTGGGGCAAGCGGGATAATTATGTCTGCTTTATCGGTGGAGCCGGATCACTGTTCTTCTCCGCCCAGGCTCTCTTTTGGTTTGTCATGGCCCTCTTCAATCTTTGGGGAGGAAACTCGCTTATCGGTGTCACAGAGGAAACCCTTAGCATCGCGTTCTTCTTCACCCTCCCCCTGGTAATCACAGGACCTTACCTTCTGCTTAAAAGATGGGCCCGCAAAGCTTTGTTCCTCTTTCCGGTGATTGCTTTGTTTGTGGCGAGCGCTCAAGTGGCCAATCTCTCTATCGCCGTGGGCATATGCTTCATCTTCGTCCTGCTTCCCCTCATCTTACTTATCGTGGCGTATAAGAATCCCCAAAATAAATTGGCCTTTAAGATGGACATCTCAACCGATGAATTAGAGACCCTTTACGAGGCGAAGAAGTCTAACCGAGCCGCTCACAACGCTTTCGCCCTTAGCCTCCTCGCGTTCTTCATCCCTCCCCTCCTATTTCTGTCTTTGCACCTGGCGCGCCGTGGCCGCAAGAATTGTGACCCAGAGGCCTGGCCTCCTATTGGTGGAATGAAAACTGCCCAGAAAGCGCTCAAGCTCACAACCCTAGGGTTTCTCCTCTGGACCATGATCCTCATTTACAGTGTGTGGCCTTAACGGAACGATTGAGAGTCAACAATTGAACGATTCAATAGTGCTTTGCAAGAAACACGTCGATCGCGAGACGACCACAAGCTGCGAACGCTGCGGTGATTTCATCTGTAATGAGTGTGTTCAAGATCTCTTCAATCGTCAGGTTTGCTTAAATTGCCATAAAAATTATGGGGGCAAGCTGCTATCCGACTTTCAAGCCAGTCTCTGGGGCAAGCGAGATGGCTATGTCTGGATGATTGGCGGGATCGGATCGCTGATGTTCTTCAGCCAAATTGTCCTCTGGTCCGTGTTGGCCTTCCAAGTTATTTTTGATGGAAATGGGCTTAGCGGAGAACTTTGGGAGATGTTTATCCTCGTCCTATTCTCCGGCCTCGCCCTGGGAATCACGGGAGCTTACTTCCTGCTTAAGAATTGGGCACGCAAAGCTTTGTTCCTCTTCCCCCTGACAGGCTTCGTCTTGGCTCTCGCTAGTTTTTCGGATACACCAAACGCAATCGGTCTATCCTTCGTCTTCGTCTTGCTCCCCCTGGTCTTCGTCATCTCTGCCTATACAAATCCCCAGAACAAGTTGGCCTTTAGAATCGAAGTTTCGACAGAAGAATTAGAAACCCTCTTTGAGACGACGAAATCCAATAGCGCCGCTCACAACGCTTTCGCCCTCAGCCTCCTCGCTTTCTTCCTCCCTCCCCTCTTATTCCTGTCTTTGTATCTGGCGCTCCGTGGCCGCAAGAACTGCGACCCAGAGGCCTGGCCTCCTGTTGGCGGAATGAAACCCGCCCAAAACGCGCTCATCCTCACGACTTTGGGATTTCTCCTCTGGACAGTGATCCTCATTTTTAGCGCGAGGCCTTAATAGAATGATTGAGAGTCAACAATTGAATGATTCAAAGTCTGTGTGTGTTATCCACGCCGATCGTGAGGCCATTACAAACTGTCAGCGTTGCGGTGATTTCATCTGCAAGAAATGCCTCAAGCGTCTGCCCAAAAGTCAGGTTTGTCAACGCTGCGCGAAGAAATATCTCATCGATGCCGTCGACACTTTTAAGGCCCGTCTTTGGGGAAGGAGAGACAGCCATGTTTGCTTCCTCAGTGGATTTGGAGCGCTCCTCTCGCTGATTTTCCTGGCTCCGTTAGCCCGAGAAATTTACCAGCGTTCTGCCTGGGGAGGTGGTACAGCCTCACTCGACACGAGTTCTATCATGTTGCTGGCGATAATTTTTGGAGTCAACACGTTGATCACTGTGACCTATTTCATGCTTAAGAAATGGGCGCGTTGGGCCTTGTTTCTGATTCCGCTTCTCTGTCTGGTTGCTCCAATAGCCCTCTTCCTCCTAAATACAAATCTGGGCATGGACTACCTCTCTTTTTCATCCATAGTGAGTGTCCTCACTTTCATCGCTGTCCTCTCAGCGCTGCTCAATCCGCGAACGAAATTGGCCTTTAAGATTGAGATTTCAAAAAAGCAATTGCAGACGCTCTATGATAGAAGCAAAATTAATCGAGAGGCCAGAAACAGCGTCGCAGTTGCTCTCCTTGGCCTTCTCGTTCCTCCTCTACTCTTTGCCTCTCTATTTTTCGCGTACATTGGACTCAAGAAATACGATCCTGATGGCTGGCCCCCAGTGGAGGGGATTAAACAGGCGCAAGTGGGTTTGGCAATCTCTCTACTCGGGCTTCTCTTTTGGGCCATCGCCATCTCCTACATGTTCATCCAATCCCTATGACTGAGGATTGACAGTTGAATAAGCCAACGTCCAGTTGTGTTAGGCACACAGACCGAAACGCTCAATCGAACTGCGAGCGTTGTGGTGATTTCACTTGTGAAGAGCGCCTTGAACGCCTATTCAACAAGGACGTCTGCCAGGGCTGCGTCGAAAGATATGCGATTGACACGGTTGATAAATTCAAGGCGGGGCTTTGGGGCAAGAGAGACGTCTTCGTTTGGATTTATGGTCTTGGAGGAAGCCTGGTCTCAACATATTGCGCGCTCTCGACACTGATAGTCGGCTTGGATATGGCGGCCTCTGGCGGGCCGACCATCGCCATCTACTTAACCATGGCCATCATCCTGGCCATTTTGGGCGTGAGCTTTGTGACTTCGATGGCTTACCTTTTCTTACAAAGATGGGCGCGTTGGGCCAGTTTTCTATGACCTTTAGGTCTAATTTTCATTCAATTGTCGGCGCTATTCTCAAGCAGCTATTTTCTGTCGGCTGAATTCTGGATTTACCAATACGCGAGTATCTTTCCTCTGCTCTTCGTAACGATTGCCTTCGCTAGCCCGCGAAACAAATTGGCCTTCAAGATTGATATTGACGAAGCGGCCCTTGAGGCGCTCTACCACAGACATTCAGGGAATCAAGAAGCGCGCTTCAGCGTCGCCATGAGTGTCCTTGGCGTCCTCGCTCCCCCGCTTCTTCTCCTTTCACTGATATTGGCCGTAATAGGAATCAACAACGAGGACCCCGAGGCTTGGCCACCTATTGAAGGGAGAGGTCACGCTATGATTGGGCTCGCCTTGTCTATCTTCGGATTACTGGCCTGGGGGCTTTTCTTATTTCATAGTTTGTCCGATTAAGAATATAATTCAATCTGGAGAGTCTTGATGAGTATGCGACGCGAGAGACGATCATGAACGGAAATCAGCAGCAGGGCCAACTGTTACTCCAACATGGATTTGTATCAGCCGAGGTCTTGCAGAGGATGCTTGGGCATCCAGAGCTTTCCGCTCACCGGGATCTGTGTGAGTTTCTTGTTCGCCATGAAGTGATTGATTTAATAACGGCCGATCAGGTACGACAACATTTCAATTCAACCCAAAGCGCCGACTATAGCTCAAAGCTGCAAGTTTCTGGATCTCACTACAATTCAAAAATACTCAACTATGATTCAACACGATCTGCGGTTCACGAGATAGTCAAGTATGATCCCCTATTCACCCCGCACTCCGACATTGTCTTTGAGCGCCTTGAGAAGCTTGGTGAAGGTGGGATGGGAGCCGTTTACAGGGTTCATGACGGACGGCTTAGGCGGGAGGCGGCGTTAAAGATTCTCAGCGCGGATCCTGCTGATGAGAAAGCCGTCGAGAGATTTCTTCGAGAGGCGCGGATTACGGCGTCCCTTAGCCATCCCAATATTCCCCCGATTTATGAGCTTGGGAAGACTAAGGATAACGAGCACTATATGCTCATGAAGGTGATCGAGGGAGAAACCCTGGAAGCGGCTATTCTCACTCTTCACAACCAAGAAGACAATTTCGAAGAGAGGCTTAGGGAGTTGCTCGAAGCGCTTGTCAAGGTTGGGGAAGCGCTTGCCTACGCTCACGCAAATCACATCGTTCACAGAGACCTCAAGCCGGCGAACATAATGATTGGAGAGTTTGGCGAGATACTGCTTATGGATTGGGGTCTGGCCAAGGACCTGCGCGATCCTTCAGCGACGGAGACGGCCTATCGGGACGAGGACCTAGAGCTGACCGAGATGGCAGAGAAGGAAGGACTCACAATCGCTGGCGTATTACTGGGAACTCCTGGATATATGGCGCCTGAGCAGCTCGATGGGGACTCAACTGTGCGTAGCGATATCTTTGCGTTGGGGGTTATTCTGACCGAGTTATTGACTGGTAAGGCATCTGTTGAGGGGAATACGACCCTCGAGAGGGTTGTCGCGACGGCGTCCGGCGTCACCCGTTCTCCTCGTGATCTCAACCGAACAGCTTCCAAGGAATTGGATATTCTCGCAAAGATGGCTCTGGAGCGCGACGTGGATAACAGGTTAGAGAGCGCGGCGCTCTTTGTGGAAAATTTGCAAGCCTACCTTTCTGGGGGAAAGCTTGGGGTTTATCAGTATTCGTTGAGGGAGAGCTTTCTAAGGTGGAGCTCTCGCCGCCCGGGGCTGATTGTCAGTCTTGCCATCGGGATTTTATTGGTGAGTTCCCTTGGCAGTATCAATCAGGCGCTTGAAGAGTCGGAGCAAGCACGAGACGTGGCCGTCGCTGTTGCGGGAAAGGCAAAATCACAGGAAGAACAGGCTAAGGACCGGGAAGAGAAGATCAAGGAAGCCTTCCGAATATTGCAGGCGTTGGAGTCAAAAACGAAGAGAGGAGCGCCGGAGAAAGTCGTTTTAGAAGGAATTCAGGAAGCGTTGATGCTTGGTGACTTCAGTTATTCCGTTTTATTGTCCGCTGCGAAAATATGCCGAATCGCCAAAATCGAATATCGAGAGAAAGAGCTGTTGGAACGTGCTGCTCGCGACTCGAAGACTGCCTATGAAGCCCTGTTTATGCTTCATGAAATTGAACAGCGACAGAATCTTGGGGGTGGTTTTTATGTGACGCCGCCATTATTGGAATTAACGAAGAGAGCGAAGGCAAACGGGGACAAAAATGAAATGTCTATTACTTTGGACGCTCTGTCATTCTATCAGAAGGGGGAGCACGAAGAAGCGTTGCGGTTAATGTTACCTCTGGAATCGTACTCAATGAATTTCACACTGGGATATAGCTTGCGGGGTACAATAAAGGTTGCGTTGAATGATTTCCAGGGAGGCATTGAAGACTTTAACGTCGCGATAGCGTCAGATCCCAATTACGCCGAGGGCTACTACAATAGGGGTGTGGCGAGGAGGGAGAATGGGGACAAAGCGGGGGCACTCGCCGATTTCAGTCATGCGATAAGACTGAGACCCAGTTATGCCTTAGCCTACTTCAATCGTGGGAGCATCCATGGGCGGGCGGGGCGATGGCAGGAGTCGATCAACGACTTCGATGTCGCGATAAAAATTAACCCCAATTACTTTTCGGCGTATTTAAGTCGGGGGGCGATGAAGGAGACGCTGAGAGATCATGTCGGAGCCTTTGCCGACTATGATCGCGCCGTTAGACTAAAGCCGAAGGACGCCGACGCCCATTACAAACGGGGTGTAATTAGGGGGATCCAAGGAGATGCGAAGGGAGCGTGGGCCGATTATGACTTAGCGCTCAAATACAATCCAAGGCTTGTGACGGCTTATGTCAATCGAGGCAATTTAAAAGAGAAGGCGAATGATTTTAAGGGGGCCATCGCCGATTTCGGCCGAGCCTTAGAGTGTAATCCGAAGTTTGTGAAGGCGTATTTCAATCGTGCGAGCGCGAAGCAGCGCCAGGGTCAGCTGGCGGAGGCCTTAGTCGATTTCAACCTCGCCTTGAAATATGATCCAGAGTATGCCATTGGATATTATGGGAGGGCTGTTTTAAAGCTGAGTCAGAAGAAGTCGAGGGAGGCTGCTCTCGACTTTGAACGCTGTCTACAGTACGATCCAAACTATGTTCAGGGCCCGAAAATGAGAAATTTCATTAAGGATCAATTGGGTCGGCCTTCGCGTTATTGAAGTTTCAATGATTGAGAGTGTAAGCTTGAGTGTTCCCAAGGTGCTTTGTAAGAACCACGAGGACCGTGCAGCGACGTCTAGCTGTGAGCGTTGCGGAGACTTCGTTTGTGCTGAGTGCACTCGATCGGTTCGTCAACGAGGCTTGTGCCCTGATTGTATAGACCGCTATGAGCTTCCCGATCTTACGACTTTCAAAATCAATTGTTGGGGTAAACGGGATGCCTATGTTTGGGTGTTGGGGCTATCTGGGTCTCTTGGCTTTGGTCTGTTATTCTTGTTCGTTTTAGTGATGTTTGTTCTTGGGGCCTCAGGAACGATTGTCAGCTCGGGCTTCAGTCCCTATCAGCAGATCATAATTGGGGTCTTGTCATTTCTTGGCCTTGGGTTGTCCCTCTTC
>JARGOJ010000936.1:1789-3854 GCA_029210225.1 Planctomycetota bacterium | reverse complement strand
TTTTGGGTTTGTTCAATGGCTGGATCTAAGAAGTCTAACACACAGAATCCGAATCCCAAGCGTCGAGCTTTGGCGCGATTAACAGGTTGGCGAAGAGCAGCCCAGCGACTAAAGAAGAGGCGGCCAAGAATGTTGCGAACCCCGATTCAACTCCTGGCAAGATATCGTGATTGAGAAGCGCCAGGAGGCTATGTAAACCAAGGCTTCCGGGCACAAGAATCATCACTCCAGGTACTTGAAACAAAGCGGCGGGATGACCACTAAGCCGGGCGAAGATATTCGCGCCCAAACCGACCGCGAGCGCTGGCGCGAAGGCAGATAGCCGAGGGTCGAGCATTTCTGCGCTCATAATTGAGGCGAGATAAGCGACAGTGACCGAGAGAACAATCCACTTCATATCTTGAGTTCGCGCTTTAAAGAGCACCGACAACGACAAGCCCGCCACAATCAGCGCGAGAGCCTTCAAGAGTATAGGCGTGGTGCGCAGGGGGAGGGCAGCTGTGTCAGGGAGAAAATGAGATGCGGCTGCGTGGCCGAGGGCGACTCCGAATGTCAGCAGGAGGAAGTTCGTGGCGGCCGCCGCCAACCTCGCGCTCCCAGAGCTCCAGTGACCTGTGGCCAACTCCGTCAGCGCTGTAGTCAACGTAAAGCCAGGCACCAAGACAATCAGCGACGCTGTTGTGATAATGGCCGTGGAGGCGTCGAGGACATATCCAAGAATCAAGGCGGCGAAGCTTGCGAGAAGCGCTGCCCCTGGGACGATCACCTGGCCCAAATTCGGCAAGCTCTGCGGTTTCTGGAGCAAGGCTCCGACCAGAAAGCCAGCGATCAAAGAGCCAAGAATCTCGCGCCAAGAACCTCCCATGAACACTGACACAGAGGCTGAGACCAGAGAAAATGCCAGGAGAAACTGGGCCGGAGTGTAAAGCTCGGCTCTCGACAAGACGCGGCGCATAGACTTTGAGCTCTCTTTCAATGACTTGTTCGCCGGTCCGAGACCTCGAAGCATCGTCTCAAGCTCTGCCAAGCGTCCCAAATCAAAGTCGCCCGGTCGGGTTCTCTGAACCTGAACCGCTTGCTTCTTCCCCTCTCCAAAGGTGAAAATGAGGGCCGTCGGAACGGCGAAGAGCTGCACTCGCTCCCCTGTTTTCTCTCCGAGCAAATCGACGATCTCTTCCACTCGATGGGCGGGAGCGCCGAAGGAATGGAGGGCCGTGGCAAAGTCCATCGTCGCAGCCTGTCTGTCTCGAATATTCCTTTGTTTTCTCATGACTTTCGATATTATTGTCTGAAAACCGTCGCTTCAATCGAATAAAGATCGGAACTTTGCTGTGAAAAAGACACTGGACCGAATTGACTGCGAAATAGTTATGGCCTTGCAGAATAATGCGCGGCTCTCAAACAAAGAGTTGGCTAAAATAGTGAGTTTGGCGCCGTCGACCTGCTTAGGGAGGGTCAAACGTTTGCTCGATGAAGGAGTGCTCACCAGCTTCCATGGGGTCGCCGATCCGAAGGCACTCGGTGTTGGCTTGCAGGCGATGGTCTCGGCGCGATTAAAAAACCACGATCGAGAGTCGTTTGAGGCCTTACAGCAACACATGATGATCCGGGAAGAGGTTGTTACTCTCTATATTATGGCGGGGAGCGACGATTTTCTCATTCATGTGGCGGCCCGGGATACCGATCACTTGCGACAGTTTGTCGTTGAAGAGATCACCGCCACCGAAAGAGTACAGCACATCGAAACGAGCTTGATTTTCGAGTATCATCCCCGCCATCAACTACCTAACTATTTAGACTTCGATTGAATCAGGCGTCCGCTCCCTATTGGCCGAACGATCGCTTTGATTGACTTCATTGAAAAGGACCAAGATGCGTTTGCTACTCCTCAGTAACTCAACCATGCCCGGGAAGCCCTATCTTGAGTGGCCACGGCCGATCATCGATCAATTTTTGCCTCAGGGGGAGCGGAAGGTTCTCTTCATCCCTTTCGCCGGTGTCACGATCACCTGGGATGAATATGAATCAGAAGTCTCAGGATCCCTAACGAAAATTGGATGTCAGG
>JARGOJ010000936.1:0-1779 GCA_029210225.1 Planctomycetota bacterium | reverse complement strand
CGAATCGATACACCACGCTCAAGACCCCGTCGCTGCAGTCAAGAACGCGAATATCATCGCCATTGGTGGGGGAAATACATTTCAACTATTGGCGGAGCTTCACAAGCAAAAACTGATTGAACCGATTCAAGAAAAAGTTAAGTCAGGCATGCCACTCATGGGTTGGAGCGCGGGGTCGAATGTCTGTTGTCCGACTCTGAAGACCACGAACGATATGCCAATTGTGGAACCTGCGTCATTCAATGCGCTCAATTTCGTTCCTTTTCAAATCAACGCCCATTACACAGAAACAACCCTCGCCAATCATGGTGGTGAGAGCCGACGCCAGCGACTCACAGAGTTCCTGATCGCTAACAAAGAGACACGTATTGCCGCCCTTCCGGAAGGCGCGTATCTACAATGCGAAAACGATGAAATCACCTTTAAGGGTCCCATGCTAAAAGTTCTTCAACAGGGCACCGAGGATCGTTGCTATGAAGGCGAAGCGCGCTTTCACTGGAACCTTGACGAACTGACGAAGAGCGGAGAAAAGACCCAATGAAATTGAAATCCATCTTATTCACTCTCATCGCCCTCACCCTCACCACCGACAACTTTGCTGACGACCAAAAAACGTCTCCCAAGAAGTACAAAGAGACCGTCGAGACTCTAGTACAGACCATACTGAAAGAGAATCAATCTTATAAGAAGCTTGAAGAGCTTTGCGACGATATTGGCGCTCGATTGAGTGGTTCAAAGTCGTTGGATCAAGCCATCGCTTGGGCCGTGAAAACTCTTAAGGCCGACGGACACGAAAATGTACACACTGAAGAAGTGATGGTCCCTAAATGGACGCGGGGCGACGAGTCCGCCTATATCCTCGAACCCAAACTCTACAAGCTCTCGATTTTGGGACTTGGTGGCTCTGTTGGAACCGCAAAGAGCGGGGTGACCGGGGAAGTCGTGGTTGTTCATTCCCGAGCGGAATTAGAAAAGCTCGGAGCAAAGGTCAAAGGTAAGATTGTCCTCTTTAATGTGCCTATGCCAAAGTACGACGCTGTCAAAGGGGCAGGCTATGGCGAGACCGTGAGGTATAGAACCCAGGGCGCGAAGTGGGCGGGAAAGCAGGGAGCGATCGCTGCTCTTGTACGCTCTATTACGGCCAATAGCCTTCAGTCTCCCCACACCGGCGGGATGCGCTATGGTAAAGAAGGCAAGCGTATTCCCAATGCAGCAGTGAGCATTGAAGACGCAGAACGAATTGACAGACTCTGTAGACGAGGAAAGAAAGTCGTCATTCGATTGAAAATGGGGGCGAAAGATCATGGGCTGGTGAAATCCGCGAATGTCATCGCTGAGATTCGCGGTTCGCAAAAGCCTGAAGAGATTGTAGTGATCGGCGGTCACATTGACTCCTGGGATGTTGGCCAAGGTGCTCACGATGACGGCGCGGGCTGTGTCATTGCTATGGAGGCCCTCAATCAAATTCGGAAGCTTAAGCTCAAGCCCCGTAGAACGATAAGAGTTGTCCTCTGGACCAATGAAGAGAATGGACTCGCGGGGGCAAGAGCCTACGCCAAGGCGCACAAAGATGAAATGAAGAACCACGTGGCGGCTATTGAATCGGACTCCGGAGGCTTCCAGCCTCTCGGTTTCAATATTGATCATCGAGATGTGACTAAGAAAAACAAAGTGATTGAGCGAGTTCAGGCAATCTTGAATTTGGTTCCAAGCCTCGGCAAACGTGCGCTCAAAAGCAAGGTCGGATACTCGGGCGCTGACATTGGTCCGATCAAGCTC
>JARGOJ010000935.1 GCA_029210225.1 Planctomycetota bacterium | reverse complement strand
AAGATAACTCGACCTTCACAGCTGTTCTGGATTGGCGGATGAAGGCTTGGCGTCTCTTCGAGGAATGCCGTTAAAATCTTTGAATCTAGGCTTGTGCAATAAATTGACAGATCGAGGATTGAAGAGCTTAGAGGGCATGGCTCTCGAACATTTAAGCCTGTCTTTTTGTAGTGAAATCACCGATCGCGGTTTGCGTTTGCTAAGTGACTTACCGCTAAAATCTTTTAATCTAAGCTCGTGCTATAAAATCAGTGATCGAGGATTGGCATTCTTGAAAGCGATGCCCCTGGAGTCACTCAATTTAAGTCATTGCTACAAGGTGAGCGATGCGGGCATGACCCAGTTAGGCGAGTGTCCTCTAAAGAAGATTGAGATTTGGGGATGCCCGAAGGTGTCTAAAGGGGCTCTGGAGGCTTTGAACATCGAAACGATCTCTATTGAGGACCGCTCAAAGTGACTGAGGAGTGTTGATTGATTGAGGAAGCAGGGAGAGCATTGTTGATGATGAAAGGGCGTCGACCTGGAGGCTGCTGTTTTGAGTGACGACTTAGCCGCTTTAGAACGAGCGCTTGCGGTGAATCCCGGGCGGCTTGAACTGAGGCTGCAGCTCTACACTCAGCTTCAGAGATTGGGACGGGTGACTCCCGAGGGGATTCATTTAGCCGCTTGTCTTGGCGATCCGATTGCGCGAGAGATGGCTCCAGAAGCGGTCTTTCGGGGCGTCTTGAGGAACTGGGACTTGGCCGCGCTTCAGGCTTTGCCCTGTCAACATTTGAACTTCGACGGACGGGCAAGGCTTAGCAGCGACGGCTTGAGATTTATCAAGGGGATGCCTCTTCAGTCGCTGAGCTTTGCTGGCACGCGCATTGAAGACGAAGGTCTCAGTCAGCTTAAGAAGCTCCCGCTGCGTTCACTGAATCTTGCACGCGCTGGAATCACTGATGAGGCTTTGAAATACTTGAAAGAGATGCCGCTCCAGACCCTCGATTTGTCGGGGAACCTGCTGACTGAGGCGGGCTTGGCACAATTATTGGGGCTGCCACTTCAGACAGTGAATTTGAGCGAGATGTCTGCATTGGGGGATGCCGGACTCAAGACGATTAGCGAGCTTGGACTGAAATCGCTTATCATAGATGTCTGCCAAAGTGTTACAGACAAAGGCTTGGAAGAATTGGCGAAGACATCTCTTGAATCCTTAAGTCTTGAATGGGGAGGAATCACTGACACAGGTCTGAAGCATTTGAGGAAGCTCCCGCTTCGGTCATTAAAGCTGAGGAGATGTGGTGGAATTAAAGATGCGGGATTTAAGTCGCTCATGGATTGCCCCTTCAATATCCTCAACCTCGATCACTGTGAAGGATTGACCGAGGGCATCTTGCCGTCTCTCAGCGGGACTCCTCTGAAATCATTGAGTTTACTGGGGATGGACGTTACAGAGCGGGGCATGAGATCGCTGGGCCAGTTGCCCCTGGAGTCTCTTGCGCTGTCAGGAGATGGAGTTGACGATCTG
Source organism: Planctomycetota bacterium (assembly GCA_029210225.1). Taxonomy (GTDB): domain Bacteria; phylum Planctomycetota; class J058; order J058; family JARGOJ01; genus JARGOJ01. The sequence goes on along the minus strand of JARGOJ010000935.1, from coordinate 2,350 downwards.
GGGCTCAGGCATTTAGTGGGGCGACCGCTCCGCTCGTTGAGGCTTCAGTATTGCTCTCAGATCACGGATGCTGGGCTCGCCTTATTGAAAGATCTGCCGCTGAAATCTTTGAATTTAGAGGCTTGCACCGGGATCACTGATGAGGGCTTGAAGCACTTTCAGGGCGCTGGGCTATGTTCTTTGGACCTCTCGTCGACGTCTATCACAGGTGAAGGATTGAAGCATCTTCAAGGACAACCGCTTCAATCCTTAGCCTTTGAGTTTTGCGATGAGCTCGCGGAAGAGAGCTTTCAGTATTTGAAGGGATTTCCCCTAAAGTCGTTAAGCTTGAGAGATTGTATGGCGGTCACAGACGAGACCTTGATTGAACTCACTGAGCTGCGGCTGCGCCACTTGAATCTGTCGGGGTGCTCCGTCGGCGACGAGGGGCTGGCGCACTTGCGAGGCATGCCCCTTGAGACGCTGTTCTTAATCAATACGGTCGTTTCGGGCGGAGGGTTGAAGTTCTTGAGGGACATGCCCTTGAGAGTCTTGAGTGTCGAACTATGCGGAGATGTGACCGAGGAAGGTTTTGAGGACTTCGATGTCGAAGAGCTGCACTGGTGCTAAGGAGCTTTTACTGTTTTGAAGAAAGTCTCTCCAGGATTTTCTTTCGCCAGAAGCCATTGCTGATCACTGCGTGTATGCCATGATAGCTACTTATGATCAATGTGAATGACAGTTTCGCTGTGATTTCATTGTTTGGTCCTTCGCTGCTCGTTTAGCCTTGCCTTTCTCTCAGGGGATACCATTGTTTGATACTCGTTTTCGTTGCAAGAGTGAGATTCTGAATCTTGTTCAGGGCGCCATTTGGCTTTGTCTCTTCGCAGCGTGTCAATCTCCCAAAGCGGCGGACACTCGAACGCCGATCCTGCTCGATGTCACGGTCAGCGTCGTTGATAGTTCGAGCTATGTCTTGTCGGCGGACGCGTGCCGTCGCAGCTTAGAGAACGCTCTGGAGTCAGAGAAGGGCTGGCGGGTGCTCCGCGAGGGTGAAAAAAGGGTTTCCGGAGCAAAGAGGGTCAAGGTGCGCCTTGATAAGAGCTTTGTTCAGCAGAATAGAGGCACCGGAACCACCGCTCGGGTCTTCTCGTGGCTATTCCTGGGCCCTGGCTACTTTTGGATTGAAGATCATAACTTCACTATGAAGTGCCAGCCGAGTTTTTCAGTTTTGGACTCCGCTGGGAAGTCTATGGTGACAGCCCAATCAAGTCGAGAGATGGACGTCGAGAGGATGTTTAACTTCCACGATTGGAATGGTCAAGTCACCTGGTACCTGCTGTCTAACGTTGCGCCTCCTTTCCTCGCAGACCCAGACGAAGAGACGCTCAGCGAAAGTCTCTTCTCTTCTGGATCAGCCGAGTTGATCGAGGATATAGATCGCGGGCTTCGTGGGCAGTTTAAGGCGCCTGTCGGGAAGGACTTCCAAGTTGTGCGAATCGTTCCCGAATTGAAGAGCCCCATTGTTATTGTCCAGCCCAAGTTAGGAGACAAGCTTCGCGGTCCCGATGCCAATCTTGAAGTGGCGATCATCGACTCTTCTCGTCTAGTCCAAATCAGCACCGGTGGGACAATCGTCAAAGCGCCATTCCTAAGGAATAAGTTGCGCTTTCAGGTTCCCATTAATAAGAACAAGGTCACAGTTCAATTCACTGAGAGAGAACTCGACCCCATCCGTGTTCAAATCGCGCTGAAAGACATCACGCCAAAGCCCAAAAAGCCAAAAGCTAAATTTAAGAAAGCCACGAAGAGCAGTGCTGTGACTCGTTTAGCGGTGCGCCGTGTTGTCCCCGAACTGACCACACCCATCATTGTTCACTCTCCAATAGCTGGGGATGAAGTGAAGGACCGTGAAGTGGCCGTCGAGATAGAGATCGTTAACCCCGAGTCGGTAAGCTTCATTAAGATTGGCGAAGAGACCATTAAGGCGCCCTTTAAGAAGAAGCGCTACACCGGGAAAGTGCCGATTTTCAATAGTCGCGGCAGCATCTCATTAGTCAGCGTGAGCGGAGAGCTGACCCGAGTCAGAATATTGACGAAGATCATTTCTAGCGGAACCAAGACGGAGTGATCAATGGCTGGGAGCTAGAAAACACTCCCAGCCAATTTCCTCAATAAAACGCGCTATGTAGCAGGCGGAATATTAGCAAGGACCATACTCTCCATGCGGCGAAGCCATAGAGGGAGCCAAAAGGCGCAAGCAAAGCGCAGCGACTTTTGGGGAGGCTGAATTGGAATTGCTATCCCCCCACCAATGCCACTTCGTGCCTTTGACTCCCCCCCACTTTCAGTGGTGGAGAGTAAGAGCGGA